>JACQAG010000055.1 GCA_016195085.1 Pseudomonadota bacterium
CCCTTCGGGCCGCGCCGCGCGGGTCGCCCATACACGAGGGTTCCTCCCCTCGTCGGACCGTCGCGAACCTCAACCGTAGCTATGCTACGCTTTTCGGTCCGCTCCTTGCGGGGCGACCCGCGCGGCGCGACGCTGCTCCCGATCCTTGTGAGAAATAGGCGCTAGCGCCGGCGATGGTCCGCAAGGTTCTCTATTTCAGCCATGGGAACGAGGCGCTCTACGATCTCGTGCGCGAGGCCATGCCCAAAGGCTATCAGCTCGTAACGCTCGCCAGCAGTGCCGCCGAGGAACGGCTGGCCAAGATCGCCGACTGCGAGGCGGTGATCGTCGGCGGCTTTCCGCTGACCCGGCCCTATATCGAGGCGGCGCGCCGGCTTCGCCTGGTTCAGCATCAGGGTGTGGGCTACCACGATACCGTGGACCTGGATGCACTCCGCGAGCGTCAGATCGCGCTGGCGCTGGCGCCGGGCGGAACCAGCATCGGCGTCTCCGAGCACGCCATCATGCTAATGCTGGCGGTGTGCAAGCGCCTGCCCTTCGTCGATGCCGAGCTGCGCCAGGGACGCTGGCATGCCAACGACCTCCGGGCCGAGTCGCGGCAGCTCTTCGGCATGACCGTCGGGATTCTCGGCCTGGGTCGCATTGGCAGGGAAGTCGCCAGGCGGCTGATCGGTTTCAGCACCGAGACGATTTATCACGACATCCTCGACATGCCGTCTGCCGTCGAAAAGGAGCTTCGTGTCCACAGCGTCCGCTTCCCGGAGTTGTTGGCGAAAAGCGACATTCTCACGCTCCACGTGCCGTTGACCGAGATCACCCACCACATGATCGACGCTGATGCGCTGGCCCAGATGAAACCCAGCGCCATGCTGATCAATTGCGCGCGGGGGCCGGTCGTCGACGAGGCGGCTTTGGCGGCGGCCCTCGAGCGGGGCCATCTCGGCGGCGCCGGGCTCGATGTCTTCGAAGAAGAGCCGCCCAGCCATCCGAGCCCGCTTGCCCGCTTCCATAACGTCGTGCTGACACCGCATCATGCGCCGGGGACGGTGGATGCCATGCGCGAGAAGATGGGCGACGCCTTCGCCAACATACGCCGCTTCTTCGCCGGCGAAGCCCTCGACAACCGTGTCGAGCTCGGATGAATCGGCCGCTTCGACGGCGCCGATGGCGACGTCGCGGCTGGTTCTGACGGTGCTCCTGCCGTTCGCGGTGGGCTACCTCATGGCCTATCTCTACCGCTCGGTGAACGCCGTCGTGGCGCCCGATCTGGTTCGCGATCTCGGTTTGACCGCAGGCGGGCTCGGTCTCCTTACCGCCGCCTATTTCTTCACCTATGCGGCGAGCCAGCTCCCCTTGGGCGTGCTCCTGGACCGATTCGGGCCGCGCCGGGTGCAGGCCTCCTTCTTCTGCGTCTCGGCCTTCGGCTCGGGCCTGTTCGCGATCGCCCCCGATCAAGCCTTGCTGACCCTCGCCCGCGCGCTTATCGGGCTCGGTTTCGCCGGCGGCCTCATGTCGTCGTTCAAGCTGATCGCGCTTTGGGTGCCCCGGTCCCGCGTCGCCCTGGCCAATGGCTGCCTCATGTCCTTCGGCGGTTTGGGGGCGTTGGTCGCTTCGGCTCCGGCCGACTTCGCGGTCAGGCTCGTCGGCTGGCGCGTCACCTTCGGCGTGCTGACGTTGTTGACCTTCGCGGTTGCGGCCGCGATCTACTTCATCGTTCCGGAAAAGCCGGGCGCCGCGGCGGGTCCTCCCTCGGGCAGCGCCGCGCCGGGGGGGCTCGCCGCGATCTTCCGCGACCGCCTGTTTTGGAAGCTCGCTCCCGTGGTCGCCAGCACCACGGGCTCAGCCTTGGCGATCCAGACGCTATGGGCCGGTCCCTGGCTCAAGGACGTGGCAGGGCTCGATCGCAGCAGCGTCGCCACCCATGTCATGGCGATCGCTCTCGGCTTCACCTTCGGTGTTGCCATGTCAGGTGTGGTGACGGGCATTCTCGACCGGTTCCGCATCCACCTATTGACCGTCATGACGGGCGGCATCCTGGTGTCGCTCGCCAGTCAGGCGATTCTCGTTGCCGGAATCGCCGACGACTCGATCGTGGTCTGGTCTGTCTTCGGCATGACTGGGCAGATCGCCATTCTCGCTTTTGCGCATTTGTCCGAGCATTTCGGCGTCGCTCGCGCCGGACGCGCCGGTACCGCGCTCAACGTCCTCGTCTTCTCCACCGCCTTTGCCGCGCAATACGCGATCGGCGGCATCATCGATCTCTGGCCGATGGCGGCCGCCGGCAGCTATCAAGCGACGGGATATCGCGTCGGCTTCGGCGCCTGCCTCCTGCTCCAGGTGCTCTCCTTGATTTGGTATTTCTGGCCGACACGGCTGGCTGCCGCGACCGCGCGATAGCGGGTTGTTAACCGAGAGGGTTTCACTCGGATTACTTGCAAAAAAGATCTGTCGCTAGGCCGCGCGTCTTGCTATCGTCCCCCAGCCCTCATTGGGGTTAATTCGGCTTTGGTCCGCCGGCGCCGCGAAGGGGGCTCGGATGTCCGTGCCGAGTGTGCCGCTCGCGGGTGGGAATGCGCTCTCCCACCGGCAAGCGAGGATCTTGGTTGCCGCGGCAAGCGAGCCGTTGCGGCGGCGCGTCGTCGCTGCGCTGGCGCCCGACGGATTCGCCACCGTGGAGGCCACGGACAATCTCGACCAATTGATCGAGGCCGTCGAGCGGCACTCGCCGCATGTGCTGCTGCTCGACTTCGGCAATGGTGAGGCGCGTCCGCCCGAACATCTGGCGATGCTCCAGCGCATCGCCAAGCTGCCTGGGGAAAAGGCGACGCGTGTCGTCGCCCTCGCCGCCTCGCAGAACGTCTCCGTTCTTACCGATGTGCAGCATCTGCTCGGCGATTGGATTCCCTATGAGGCGGAAGTTGCCGTTCTTGCCTGGCGCACCCGCCTCAACGCCGAGCTCGTGGTCCTGCGCCGCCATGCCGACAGCGCCGGGAAGGCGGTTGCCGAAGCGATCCGCCAGCGCATCAACAAGCTGGAGGAAGGGCTGGTGCTGCTGCGCGCCGCCCATGATCGGCTCGCCGATGAATTGAAGCAGGCCAAGGCGCGGCAACGTGAATCAGCGATCATGCCGGCCTCGGTCCTGCACGAGCTACGCACGCCGCTCAATGCCATTTCCGGCTTCGCCGACATCATGAAGCAGGAAATGTACGGCCCGCTCGGCCACGACAAGTATCGGGATTACGTATCCTCCATCTACGATGCCTCGCAGCACCTGCTCGAAGTCGCAAACGACCTCCTCGACGTCTACAAGCTGGAAGCCGGCCAGATCCCGCTCGAGCCGAAGCCTTTCGATCCCAGACGGACCATCAAGTCGGTCGCCGATCTGCTCGCCGACCAAGCGCAGCGGGCCGGCGTCATGTTGCTTGCGGAAGCGCCGAACCGCGTCGCCACGATCGAGTCCGACGAGCGCCGCATGCGGCAGATCCTGGTCAACCTCGTCGGCAATGCTATCAAGTTCACGCCCCGCGGCGGGCGGGTCGTCATCAATGCCGTCGACGACGTGCTGGAGCCGCTGGTCAAGGTGAGCGTCAGCGATTCCGGCCCGGGATTGCCGGAATCCGAGGTCGATCGGCTGCTACAGCCGATCGGCGCCGAGCAAGCCGCGGGCGGGCTCGGGCTATCGATCACCAAGCTCCTGGTCGAGCGCTTGGGCGGACGCTTCAACGTGCAGAGCAAGGTGGGTGCCGGTACCATCGCGACCGTGACCTTGCCGGTGCAGTGGCCAGCCCGGGTCTGAACCACCCCCGCAACCGCCTCCCACCATCACGCCCCTTGACGAGTGGATCGTCGCCGGTCGACCGTTGGCCCCCTCGTGAACGGCGGGCATGAACGATGGCACCAAGCGTCGAGGTTGAGCGCAACCTCCTGATCGCGATGTCGGATGGCGTCGAGTTGGCGGCCGACCTCTACCGGCCGGCCGGCGGTGGCCGTTGTCCGGCGCTCCTCACCTTCATTCCCTATCACAAGGACGGCCGCGGCGGCCGGCTGGATGTCGAAGCCTTCAACCGGCATTTCGTCGGCCGTGGCTATGCGGCGCTGACCGTCGACTTCCGCGGCCTCGGCAGCTCGGGCGGAGCCAGCCCCGAGCCCTTCGACCCGCAGGAGGCGAAGGACGGCCACGAGGTGGTCGAGTGGATCGCCCGCCAGCCCTGGTGCGACGGCAAGGTCGGCATGTGGGGCGTCTCCTACGGCGGCATCACCTCGCTCAGCGTGGCGGCGACCGAGCCGCCGCATCTGGCGGCCATCGTTCCGATTCACGCCACCGCGGATATCCATCGCGGTTTCATCGCACCGGGGGGCTGCCGCGGCGGCTTCTGGAACGAGGCCGATTGGGGCCCACGCATGGTCGCCTACAATTTGATGCCGCCCTTGTGGCAGGACCGCGAGGGACGCTGGGCGGATGTCTGGCGCCGGCACCTCGAGTCCAATCCCCCGTGGCTCTTGGATTGGTGGGAGCACGACAGCCGGGATTCCTATTGGACCCGGCGGGTGGTTCCGGTCGAGCGCATCCGCGCCCCCTGCTTCAACATCGGCGGCTGGCGCGACCTCTATGCCGACTGCACCGTCATCGACTATTCGAAGATCAAGGCGCCGAAGCGTTTGCTGATGGGGCCGTGGAAGCATGCCTTTCCCGACAAGGCGCTGGAGGCGCCGGTCGCGGGCCTCTACGAGATCGAGCGCTGGTTCGACCGCTGGCTGAAAGGTGTGGAGAACGGCGTCGACAAGGAGCCGCCGGTCATCCTCCATGTGCAAGGTGCCGACGGCGACTGGCGGGCGGAGGCTGGCTGGCCGCTCGAGCGGACCCGCGCCATCGCCTGGTATCTCGGTCCCGACGGCAGCCTTGGCGCGAAGGCTCCCGCCGGCACCAACGCGCCCAGCCAATATGCCTATGACGCCACCGTGGGCATGCAGTCGATCCTTTGGGATCCTTGGAGCACCGCGCTCGATCCCGCCCTCACCCGCGACCAGAGCAGCGACGATGCCCGCTCGCTCACCTTCACCGGCACGGCTCTCGCCGAGCCGATGGAGCTCGTCGGCAATGCCGTGGCGGTTCTCGACGTGGCGGCTTCGGATGCGCCGCTCACGGTCGTGGCCAAGCTCGCCGAAGTGGCGCCCAACGGTCGCTCGACCTTGATCGCCACGGGCTGGCTCGATCTCGCCCTGCGGGAAGGTGGCGAGCGGACGCTGCCGGTCGTCCCCGGCCAGCGCTACAGCGTCCGCGTCCCGCTGCGCGCCACCGCCTACCGGCTACCGGCCGGTCATCGGCTGCGCCTCAGCCTCACCTGCGCGGATTTTCCGCGGATCTGGCCCACACCCAAGCGGGCGACGCTCTCGGTGTTCCATGGCGCCTCGCATGTGCTGCTGCCCACAATCCCGGCCCAGAGTCCGGCGCTGCCCGCCCCACGCTGGGGCCCGGTCCAGGCAAAGGCCCTGGCCGGTCCTGCGGATCTGGGCGGCGCGCAGAGCTGGGAGCTCCGTCACGACCTCGGCAGCGACACGGCGACGCTCAGCGCCGCCAAGGAAGAGCACCAGCGCCTCGACGAGTTCACCAAGCTGCACACGCGGCATGCTTACCAAGCCCAGGTTTCCGCCGCCAATCCGCAAGCCACGCGCATGTCGGCCACGACCCGGGTCGAGATCGACCGGCCGGTCACCCGCACCACGCTCGACTCGAGCGTGGTGGCCAGCACCCATGACGTGTCGATCAAGGTCGCGATTGCCGTCGACGGGCATCCATACTGGACCCGAACCTGGTCGCGTCGCCGCGGCAAGGCAGCGTCCCGGTGAAGCAGGCGACCTTGCCCGGGGGCGAGAAGGTTCCAGCACTCGGCCTCGGCACCTGGAACATGGGCGATAGCCCCGGGGCCCGAAAGCACGAGGTCGCGGCACTCCAGCTCGGTCTCGATCTCGGCATGACGCTCATCGATACGGCGGAGATGTATGCCGAGGGCGGCGCCGAGTTGGTCGTCGGCGAGGCGATCCGCGGCCGGCGCGCACAGGTCTTCCTGGTAAGCAAGGTCTACCCCCACAACGCGTCGCGCAAGGGTGTCAAGGCGGCCTGCGAGCGAAGCTTGAAGCGGCTCGGCGTCGATCGGCTCGACCTCTATCTCTTGCATTGGCCGGGCTCGATCGCTTACGGGGAAACCCTCGCCGGCTTCCAGGATCTGATCCGAGCCGGCAAGATCCGCTATCACGGCGTCAGCAACCTCGATGCCGCGGCCATGAAAGAGTGGTGGTCGCTGCCTGGCGGCGACGCCTGCGCCACCGATCAGGTTCTCTACAATTTGGCCCGACGCGGCATCGAATGGGAATTGCTGCCGAGCGGCCGCAAGCAAAAGATGCCGGTCATGGCCTATTCGCCCTTGGACCAAGGCCGCATCTTGCGTAACCCGGCGCTCAAGGAGGTGGCCGGCCGCCATGGCGCAACACCGGCTCAGGTGGCGCTTGCCTGGCTCCTGCAGCAAGAGGGCGTCATCGTGATCCCGAAGGCGGCGAAGCCAGAGCATGTCCGCGAGAATGCCGAAGCCCTCAAGCTTCGCCTGACCGACGCCGACAAAAGCCATCTCGACAAGGCCTTCCCGCCCCCATCCGGTCCCCGTTCTTTGGAGATGTTATAGACCCCATGACCGTTGCTCCGACACTGGTGGAGATCGAGTCCACGCGCGCGCAACTTGGCTCACGCGTCTTGGAGACTCCGATCCATAGCTGGCGAGGCCGTGAAATCGCCGCCGTGCTGGGACCCGACACCGACATCGTGCTGAAGCTCGAGCTCCTGCAATACACCGGCACCTTCAAGCCGCGTGGCGCGCTCTCGGTCATGCTGAACCTGCCGGCGGATGCGCTTGCCCGCGGCGTGACTGCGGTCAGCGCCGGCAACCATGCGATCGCCGTCGCCTATGCCGCCCAGGCGCTGGGCACGACCGCCAAGGTGGTGATGGCGAAGAGCGCCAATCCCTATCGCGTCCAGTGCTGCCGCAGCTACGGGGCAGAGGTGGTGCTGGTCGACGACGTGCATCAGGCGTTCGATACGGTCAAGCGGATCGAAACCGAAGAAGGCCGCAGCTTCGTGCATCCCTTCGAGGGTCCCTTCACCAGCCGCGGCACCGCCACGGTGGCCCTCGAATTCTGCCGGCAGGCCGGCGCCATGGACGCCGTCATCGTCGCCATCGGCGGCGGCGGTTTGGCATCGGGGGTGGCCACGGCCGTCAAGCTGCTGCAGCCCGACGCGCTGGTCCTCGGCGTCGAGCCGGAGGGATCCGACGTCATGCATCGCAGCTTCGCCGCCGGCCAGCCGGCGAAGATGGATCGCTCGCAGACGATCGCCGACAGCCTGTCGCCCCCCTTCACCACGCCACTCGCCTACGCGCTCTGCCGGCGCTCCATCGACGAGCTGGTGAAGGTGAGCGACGACGACATCCGCCGGGCCATGGCGCTCATGTTCCGCGAGCTCAAGCTCGCGGTCGAGCCGGCCGGGGCGGTGGCAACGGCCGCACTCCTCGGCCCGCTCCGCGAACGTCTTCGCGGCAAGCGGGTCGGGCTCATTGTCTGCGGCACCAACATCGACATCGAAGGCTTCGCCCAGCATGTCCGGCTGGGCCAGGCCGATTAACCAAGGGCAGGAATACCCATGAGTCTACGCGCGATGGTGCTGGGGGCGGGTTCCGCCGGCGAGGGCCATGCAATTGCGCTCCAGCAGGCCGGCGTCAAGGTAGTGGCAATGGCGAGCCGCACCCAAGCCGTTGTCGAGGCCGTGGCCAAGCGCCTCAATATCCCCGAAGCCAGCACCGATTGGCGTGCCTCCTTGCGGCACGTCCGACCCGATATCATCGCCGTCGCCACCCCCGGCGACAGCCATGTGGAGATGGTCGAGGCCGCGCTCGCCGCCAATTGCCACGTCTATGTCGACAAGCCCTTGGCGCCGACGGCGCTCGCGGCCAAGGGTCTCTGGCAGCGCGTCGAGGCCGGCGGACGCAAGAGTGCCTATGCCGCGACCTCGCACTATCAGCCTTCCGCCCAGCTGGCGCGGTCTTTGATCGCCGAGGGCGCCATCGGCCAACCGCTCGAGGCGGAGTTCGTTTCCCATTATCGCTGGTCGTCGCTCCTGCCCCATGGCTGGCCGCACCGCTTGGTGACCGGCGGGGGGCGCCTCAACAACAATTTCACCCACAAGCTGGCGATCGCCGAGCATGTCCTGCGAGGCATCACGCTCGAGGTTGCGGGCGAGACCCGCAACGATTTGAAGCGAGCGCCCATCGCCCCGCCGCAGCATGATTTCCGCGACTGGCACAACAGCGCCGTCGCCCCCGAAGCGGCCGCCAAGGGCCAATGGGGCAAGGTCGACAGCGATTGGTCCTATACGGTGCTGGCGCGGATCGGCCGCAAGGACAGTCCGGCGGCCGATGGCGTGAGCGTCGCCTTCCGCCATTCCTGCCTGCGCAAGGCCAAACTCGCCGACTACGTCGCCTTCTATGGCAGCGAGGGCACCATCCATGTGGATCAAGCCTATTGCCAGGGCGATGTGCATCTCTGGCGCGAAGGCGAGAGCGGGTTCCGCGTCGTTCCCGTCCCGCCCGAGATCCTAGGGAACCTGCCGCCGGTCGAGATGCTTTCCCATTGGCCGCCGGGCTGGGAGGTGCCGCAGCGCGCCTGGAACGCGCTTGCCCGCGACTTCGTCGCCGACGTCGAAGGCCGCCCGCACGACGATTACTTCACCATCGAGGATGGCTGGCGGTTCCAGGAGATCATCGATGCGATCCGCGCCCGCTCCGGCTGGTCGACGGTGCCGGCAAGGCTCTGAGCGGCTTGCCGGCGCGATGCATCCTGGGCATGCTCTTGGTTGAGGCGGCGCCTCCATTGCCGCCTGCATGTCAGCGATCAAAGGGGACGCCTATGTCTGGTCGCCGACGGATGACTGCTTGCTTCATCGCTGCGGTCGTACTTGTGTACGGCTCTTCCCGCGGCGGCGCCGAGGTGCCCTTGCCCGCCGAGATGGTCTCGGCGCACACCCTGCAACTCGGCGGCCGTGAAATCGCCTATTCGGCGACGGCCGGAAGTATCAATCTCCGCAACGACAAAGGTGAACGGACTGCCGAGATCTTCTACGTCGCCTACATCCTCAACGGCGCCAATGCCGCCCTCAGGCCGATCACTTTCGCCTTTAACGGCGGACCAGGCGCCGGTTCGGCCTTTCTGCACCTTGGCGCGCTCGGGCCGCGCGTCCTCGACTTCGGCGATGGCCGGGCGCCGCCCTTCGGAGAGCGCAAGCTCGTCGACAACCCGGATACCTGGCTCGATTTCACCGACCTCGTCTTCATCGATCCGGTCGGCACCGGCTACAGCCGCGCCCTGATCAGCGGCGACGACGCGGCGAAGGCGTTTCTTGGCGTGCGTCAGGATCTGGATACCCTGGGCGTCGTCATCCGCTTGGCCTTGGCAAGCCTCGATCGTTTCGCCTCGCCGCTCTTCCTCGTCGGCGAAAGCTATGGCGGGTTCCGCGCGGCCAAGCTGCCGGCGATTCTCGCCAGGGACCAGGGCCTGCAGGTGGCCGGCGCCGTCATGATCTCCCCGGTGCTCGAATTCTCGCTCATGCATGACGATGCGTTCAATCCAATGTCCTGGGCCTTACGGCTCCCCTCCTATGCCGCGGTCAATCTCGAGGCGCAGGGCAAGCTCAGCGATGCGGCACTGAGAGAGGCCGAGCGGTTCGCTCTCGGCGAGTACCTGTCGGCCTTCGTCGCCCCGCCGAGGGACGCCGAACGCCAGGCTCGGCTCTATGCCGCGATCGCCAAACTGATCGGATTGCCGGAAGAGGTGGTGGCGCGTTGGGAAGGCACGGTCCCTCTCAGCATCTTCATCAAGGAGGCTCGGCATGGCGAGAATGCCTTGGTGAGCCGCTACGATGGCTCGGTTGCGGGCATGGATCCCGCGCCATGGGCCTATACGCCGCAGAGCGGCGATCCGATCCTCGAGGGCCTGAAGGCGCCGATCACCGCGGCATTCGTCACCTATGCCCGCGACGAGCTCAAGTTCAAGGTCGACCGCTCCTACGATCTCTTGAGCAGCGAGGTCAATCGCCGATGGGAATGGCGGGAGGGTAACCGGTTCGGCGCGCCCTCGCCCAGCGCCAGCGAGGATCTGAAGCAGGCGCTCGCCCTCAATCCGCGCCTCAGGGTCCTCGTCGCCCATGGCATGACCGACCTGCAGACGCCTTATCTCGCCAGCCGCTATGTGATCGAGCACCTGCCGCGCGCGGTGACGCAGGACCGCGCCCAGGTCATGCTCTATGCCGGCGGGCACATGATGTATCTCAGACCCGAATCCCGCGCGAAGCTCCGCGCAGACGCCCGCGTCCTTTACGGCGAATAACGGCGCCTTTCAGCGTTTGGCGATTCGCGCGTAGGCGGCGAGCTTCTGCTTCCAGCTGGGGTTGTCGACGATGCCGGGATTGACCAGCTTGCCGACGCCCGGCACCTGCCCCGCCATCACCTCGCGGATCGCGCGGTAGTTGACCGCGGCCGTAGTGTTGATGAACTGATCCGTCCAGCAGAGCGCGTGCGGGGCGAAAACGACGCTGTCGAGCTTCAGGATCGGGTCGTCGGCGGAAGGCGGCTCGGGATCCAGCACATCGAGCCCGGCTCCCGCGATGCGGCCTTCGGCCAGGGCCCGCGTCAGCGCCTTCTGCTCGCAGACCGGCCCCCGCGCGGTGTTGATGAGATAGGCGGTCGGCTTCATCAGCGCCAGCCGCTCGGCATTGACCAGATGCCGCGTCTCCGGCGTCAAGGGACAGCTCACGCTCAGGATGTCCGACTCCCGGAATAGGGTCTCGAGATCGACCAGCCGGATGCCGAGCGCGCTTGCCACCGTCTTGTCGGCGTAGGGGTCGAAGGCGATGTATCGCATCTCGAAGGGCTTCGCCATGCGGAACACCTCGGCGCCGATATTGCCGATGCCGAGCGAACCCAAGGTGCGACCGACCAGGCCGACGCCGTTATAGGCGGTCTTGCGCGCCCAGCCTGCCGGACCTTCGCGGGTGATGCGGTCCTTGACCATGAGCTTGGTGGTGAGCGCCAGCATCATGGTGATGACCGCCACCGCCACCGGCCGGCGCACGCCGTCTGGCGTGATCAGCAGTGCCACCGCATGCTCGTTGCAGGCATCCACATCGACATTGTCATAGCCGACGCCGAAGCGGGCGATGAGGGTCAGGCGATCATCGCCGGGAAAGCTCGACCGCGCCATGCGATGGCCGAGCAGCATCACGGCGTCGTGCCCTGCCAGGTCCTTCGCGTCAATCACCGGCGTGCGCGGCAGAAAGCCATAGCTGAGGCCGGCGATCGCATCCAAGGGCCGGAGATCCAGCTCCTTGAAGTAGAGCTCGCCTTGCTCGGTCTTGTAGTCGCCGCTGATGGCAAGTCGAAAACCTGGCATTAGATGATGCTTTCCGATCAATGGTTGCTGCGAAGCAGCGCATCGACGTCGCTCTTGGCGACGCCGAGCTCAGCCGCGGTCGCGAGAATGTTGCTCCAGGTCGTATCGTCGAGGGGCACGCCGCTAATGCGCTCCCTGCGGGCACGCCGCTCCGGCTCGCCTGGGACCATCACCTCCGAGCCTTCGCGGAGCGGCGGTGACCCTTTGAGCCAGGCAACGAAGCTGTCGACCTCGCGCTTGACGCCCGCCGGATCGCCGCCCGGCGCCGGATCGAGAATGATCGACAGCATGTTGTTGAGCACCCTGCCCTTGATCGGTACGCCGGGATGATTGGTCTGCCCGCCCGAAAGGATGCCGGCTAAAAGGTCGCAGAACACCGCAAGCCCATAGCCCTTGTGCTCGCCGAAGGGCAGCAAGGCGCCGACCGGCGGATCGTAAAGCTTGTTGGGATCCAGCGTCGGCTGCCGCTCTCCGTCAATGATCGCGCCCTCGACCACCTCGACCCCCTTGTTCTTGGCAACCAACACCTTGCCTTCGGCAAGCTTGCTCGTGGCCATGTCGAGAATGATCGGATCGCCACCGGTCACCGGCATGCCGGCGGAGAACGGGTTCGTCGAAATGCGCCGGTCGCCGCCGCCGAAGGGTGCCACGATGGCGCCGGCGCCGACGACGTTGACGAAATGGATGGAAGCGTAGCCGGCCTCCGCACAAGCCTCGGCCCAGTCACCGATGCGCCCTAGATGCGAGGAGTGCCTGAGGGCCACCACCGCCACACCGGTCTTTTTTGCCTTGGCGATGCCGATCGCCATCGCCTCGGCGCCGATTACCTGTCCGAAGCCGAACTGGCCGTCGATGACGGCGATGGTGTCGTTCTCGAAGACGGTCTTCGCGTGCTGGTTGACGGCGATGCCGCCCGTGCGCATGAGCTCGACATAGCGCGGAATACGGACCACACCGTGGCTGTCATGGCCGGAGAGATTGGCGCCGACCAAGCGGGTAGATATGGCCTCGGCCTCGGTTGGGGCGGAACCGGCCTTGTGGAAGACGGCGGCAGCGATGCGCTGCAGGGCCGCCGGTTTCACCGTGATCATGAACCGCAGAATCCTCCCTGGACGGCGAAGCCGGGCGGATCGCAGCCGACGGCCGGCGGCGATCTTAGTGACGAATTACGACGCTGCCCAGGGGGTTAAGAGCTGCTATCGGCCGCGATCTTGCTCTGGATCATGCGCTCGACCGCCTGGAAGAGCAGCGGCACGTAGCGGTGCTTGTAGGGAAACATCTCGATTGAATCGAAGAGGTGTACGATGATCGCGACGTCGGCCTCGAAAACCAGCAATCGACCATCGGGAGTGATGGCGCAATCGATGCCGAAATAGTCGAGGCCGATGCGTCGGCCGATTTCCAAGAGCGCCTTGTCGAGCGGCGGCAGGAACACCTGATCGATGTCGGCGAGGAACTTATGCTCCTCATCGCGCATCCAGTCATGGACCCGCATGCCGGAGGAGTAGTAGTGCACCATCCAGCTCTGCGACAGGGCTAGGTGGTAGGGAAACGGCCGGCCATCGACGAAGACGATGCGGTACTTGCGGTAGTAGCCGTCGGGGCCGGCATATTCCACGAAGGGCATGACATAGAAATCGGTCGCAGTCTGTTTGGCGAGATAGGTATCGAGCTCCGGGGCGTGATCGAGCTTGCTCAGGTTCTCGCCCGCTTGCGAACCGACGGGACGGATCACCACCGGAAAGGCAAGACCGCGCTCGCCGAGCAAAGCGGCGCCGTTCCGGGCAAGTTGGGCGCCGGTGAGGCGATGGACCCGCGGCACGATGCAATGCCCGATCCCGGCCAAGAGATCGGGCACACGGTCCCGGCTTAGCGCGGCGATGCGTCTCGGATCGTTGATGACGGGCCGGCTCTGGCTCTGGATGAAGCGATGGGCGTTGGCGAGCACGCTCTGCGCCTCGTCGGATTCACCCATCGCGGTGAATATCACGTCGTAGGGCGGCAATTCCGGCACCTCGCCCGCCTCGGCAGTCATATAGTATTTGTGCTGGGTGTATTTGGTGCGATCGAGAATGAACTCCATCGGCGCGTTGGCGAACCAGGTTCCGTCGGCATAGAGAATGAGGATCCGCGCCTGCGGCTCGGGGCGGCTGCAGGGCTCGGTGAAGACGCGCTGGATCGCCAACGCCTTGCGCTGATGGGCAAGCGCCGTCGGCCGGTCGCCGATGAGCTGCGCCACGCTGTGGATGCCGAGATGCACCACGGCAAAATCCGGCTGGATCGCGACCGCGCGGCGGTAGGCCCGCAATGCCGTGTCGAAGACGCAGATCTCGGCATCGAGATTGCCGAGGCAGGCATGCAGCCCGGCAAAGCCCGGATCGAGCACGAGGCCGCGCCGATAGGAGGCTGCCGCGTCAGTGGTGCGGCCCAAGGTCCTGAGGCAATTGGCGAGCCCGGCATGGGGCTCGGCACGCAGAGGATCCAGCGTGAGCGAACGGCGGCAGGCGGCGATCGCACTCGCCATGGCCCCTTCATTGCCGTTGAGCAAGCCCAGATCGCAATGGGCTTCGGCGAAGTCCGGCCTCGCCGCAAGCGCCTTGCGAAAAGCCAGCATCGCCTCGGGGGCGCGACCGAGAGCGGTCAAGGCGGTGCCCAGATTCTGCTGCGCGATGGCGAGGTCCGGCTGCAGCCTCACCGCGTGCCGCAGAATGGCGGCCGCCTCCTCCGGCTGGTTCAGCCGATGCAGCAGGCTTCCGAGATTGTTCAGGACCGGCGGATCGTCGGGCGCGATCCGGATGGAGCGACGATAGAAGCGGACCGCCGCCGCAAGGGCCCCCATGGTCTTGGCGACCAGGCCGAGATTGCCATGCGCGGCCGCGTATCCGGGCTCGAGCGCGATCACGCGCCTGAACATCAGGTGCGAGCCCGCGACCTCGCCGATCTGCACGCCGATCGTGCCCATGAGGAACGAGGCGAGGGCGAGGTCGGTGCCGGCGTCCAGGAGTTCTCGGCATACGACGGCGGCAGGGACGAGATTGCCGGCTCGAAAAAGCGCCAGCGCCGCCTGAAACTTGCTCGATGTCATCTGTCGGAGAAACTAGATGCGCGCCGTTCGGCAGTCAAAGCGCCATTACTCTTGACTTACAAGATTTTTATGCCGAGCACCGGCACGGTCATTGAGAACGACGACATTTCAGCACGAATTGGTTAAGGGATTATTTAGAATGATTGCCGCCGCGCTGATATTCCTCTGTATATCAGGGGCCGCCGATGACACCGCGCAGAGTCGCGCCGGACCAGTCGGCGCCCTTCAGCTTGGCTCCGCTCAGGTCGGCATCGGTCAGGTTGGCGTTCGACAGGTTCGCATCCTCGAGGATCGCCGCCGACAGCTTCGCATCGACGAGGCTCGCATAGGATAGATCGGCCTGGCGCAGATCGGCTTGCATCACGCGGCCGGTCTTCTCCCCGCGCTGATTCAGGATGTCGAGCGGCACGAGCAGCGCTGCATCGAGATTGGCTTGGATCAGGATGGCCCCGGAGAGCCGGCACCCCGACAGGTCGGCGCCGCGCAGATTGGCGCCCGTCGCATTGCAGCCGGACAGGTCGGCGCCCTTCAAGCGTGCCCCGGCAAAGCTGCAGTGCCGCAGATCGCAGCCGAAAAGCACCGAGGCGCTGAGATCGACCGAGGAGAAATCGAAATTCGATAGATCGGCATCCCGCAGTTGCGCCTGCGTGCCGGAGCGACCGCTGGTTGCAAGCCATTGCTTATGTTCGGCCAGAACCTTTCGGATCGTATTCTCCCGTTCCTCCGCCTTCGGATCTTTGATTCTGATGCCCCGGAGATCGGCGCCGGTGAGATCGCAGGTGGTCAGGTCGACATCCACCAGGGATGCCTCGCGCAGATCGCAACGCGTCAGCTTGGCGTTCTTGAGATTGGCGCCATCGAGAATGGCGCCGACGAGCTTGGCGCCGGTAAGCGTGGCGTTGGCGAGGATGGCGCCCCGGAGGTTGGTCTTGCCCATGGACGCATTGGAAAGATCGGCGCGCCGGAGGCTCGCCTCGGACATCTCGGCTTCGTCCAGCCGGGAGCCGACGAGCGAGGCCTCGTCGAGCTCGGCTTTGAACATGTTCACCACCTGCGGAGTCTTCTTGCCGTGATCCATGATGACGCCGGCCCTGAGATCGGCCCCGCTCAGAACTGCCGATAGAAGCAGCGAGCGCTGAAAGTTCGAGCCCCGCAAGTCGGCTTTGGTGAAGTCCGCCCTGGTCAGATTGGCGCGGCTAAAGTCCGCGCCGAAGGCGTCGACGCGAAGGAATTTCGTCTCGATCGCCGAGGCCTCGCGAAAGACCGCTCCGGCGAGGACGGCATCGGTAAAGATGACGTTGTTCAGCAGCAGCCGGGAAAAGTCGTGATTCTTCGCCAGCAGACGGACACCCCGGCCGGTGGCGACGTAGAGCGCGTGCTGCTTGAGGAAGGTCTCCAGCGCCGGCGGGACCTGAGAGTATTGCCGGACCGTGGTCATTGCACCGCACCAGCTCCAACGTTTACCGCGGATTTGACGATCTAGGCAGATCTGATCGGGAGGGGCGCCGAAGGACGTACCGAGCATATTCTAAAAAGCGCATAAAAAACCCAACATATTTCTGATAATGCGCGTGACAGTGACGTTTGGCCCCCTCGCCCCTTCCCCCGACGGCCAGGATAGCCACGGTTTATTAAGCTCGGCTTAACCAAGATGAACGCATACTCAAAGATGCCCGCTGCGGCGGTACCAAGTAGAGACCTGCAGCTTGACGTGGCCAAACGAGGCCACGGCGCGTTGACGGGGGATGGCGGCCAGTGACACCAGGAAAACTCCTAGGCGCCTTCGGTCGAGGCGCGCGTGGGAGCGCAGCCGCTCGGGGACGAATGGCCGGGGTGGCCAAACGCGGCATGGGCCGGGCCTATGGCCGCCTTGAAGCAGCGCTGCCCGCGATCGGCACGTGGCTGCTCATCCTGCTGGGCGTCGGCATCTACGGGACCGCGGTGGCGCTGGCAGGGATCGCGGTCTTTCGCGACTACCTGCCGGAATGGTTCATGGACTGGGTCCATGACTTCTTCTTTGCCGGCAACCGCAAGGTCGACCTGACGCTGCAGCTCCTGGAAGACTGGGGGCTGATCGACCTCCTCAAGAACACCGTGGTCGGCGCCGTGGTTTTCTGCGTGGCGCTTTTCGGTCTGCTGATCCTCGTGCACCTGGTCATCCTCTGGTCGCGAAACCGCAAGCGCAAGCGGCTGGAGGCGGCGGCGAAGGCGCTCAGGATGCCGCGCATCCGCTTGAAGCGTCCGCTGACGGTCACCATCGAGGAGGAGGGCAGCGAGACGCTGCACCGCTACCACGTTCAGATCGAGCTCGTGGTGAAGAAGAAGGACGACATTCAGCCGGTGATCGCCACCCTGTCGAACCTGAAGGTCTATCTGTTGAGGAGCGCCGACGCGGTCATTCGCGCCTCCTATGCCAAGGTCGATCAAGAGGCGATGGCGCAGGCGCTTACCCGCGCGGCGAAAGACTCGACCGGTGCGGCGATCGACCGCGTCGAGGTCGGCCACATCACCTATTTGAAAGTCGACAAGACGACCGGAACCGTCATTTCCGGCCGCAGTCCGCAGGCGGCCGCCGCCACCGCGGCTGCGGAGCAGGCAACCCCTGACACGCCCACGACGCCGTCAGGTCAGACCGCTCCGGCAGCGACTGCCGGAGCTGCAAACGGCCGGGTCGCTCTCCGGCGCCGGCCTGTGTCAATGGCCATCAGCCGTCCCGGCGCCGTCATTGCGCGGATCCTCCCGAAGGAACCGCCCCAGGATGCCGCTCCCGCAGCACAAGCGGCCGCGCCAGGCAGCGAAGCCGCACCGGCCGAGGCCGAGAAAGCGCCGGCGCCTGGCGAAGCGAGCGTGGTGCCCAAGACCGCGGAGGATGTCGAGGTCGAGGAAGACCCCGAGGAGGAGCCCGCTCCGCCCGGTCTCGGCGTCGACATCAAGAAGCTCAAGGAAGTCATGTCCAGCCTCAGATCCTGAGGTTTCTCGACATCATCGCCACCGTCTCCAGCAGTGCCCGAGCAAGCCGGCAGCGAATGGGTGGACAAGCACCCTAATTGGCGGGACAGTAGCCGCCGCATGACTTGACGATCGTCGTCAATGCTCGGATTTCCCGATAATTCCCGGCAATCCGACGCCTCAAAATTGAACAAGGGGGACGACATGAGGGTTGGCTTCGCTCAGATCGCGGGATTTGTCCTCGCTGCGGTTCTGGCAATCGCACCGGCGACCCAAGGCAACGCCCAGACAAGAACCTTGTCCAGCACCTCCTTCAAGGGTGGCGACGGCTCGTTTGATCGCGTGGTCAAGGAAGGGATCGTTCTCGGCATCGCCAGCGATCTGCCGTTCACCTACTACGACGAGAAGACCAAGAAGAACGACGGCATGGATGTGAAGATCATGGAGGAGGTCACCAACCGTCTCGGCATCAAGAACGTGAAATGGGAGCTGGTGCAGTTCGATGCGCTGATCCCCGGCTTGGTGTCCAAGCGTTGGGACGTGGTCGTCGACAACATTCATGAGAACGAGAAGCGCCTTGCCGTCATCAGCTTCACCGGCCCCGCCTATTGGTATGGCTCATCGCTGGCGGTGCAGAAGGGCAATCCGCTCAAGATCCACAGCTGGGACGACATGGCCGGAAAAACCGTGGGCACGGTGCGCGGCAGCTTCAACCAGCAGCTGCTCGAGAACCGGAAGGACCTGAAAGAGCTGAAGCTCTACACCCAGAACGAGGCGGAGATGGCCGATCTCTTGGCCGGCCGCGTCGACGTGCTGATGGAGGACGACATCAAGGTCGGCACCTTCATCAAGGAGCATGCCGGCGTCGGCATCGAGATGGCGTCGGGCTATGCGGCACGGCCGGAAGAGTACGGCTATGCCCGCTACGGCGTGCGCAAGGAGGACGTGGACCTCAACCACGCGATCTCGCGCACCATCGCTGAGATGCGCGGCGACGGCGTCATCGGCAAGATCATCACCGATTACGGCCTGACCCAGCGCAATCTGTGGTACTTCCCGGTCAACTGACCTGACTTTATACGGAGGGGGTGAAGATCACCCCCTCCCTAAAGTCCCACCCCGGGGCGAAGCCGCATCGCTTTCCACAGGGACCGTCGATTGGCGACCCGTCAATTGGCCCCTTGAGCCGCGCCCGGGCGGCGGGCGCCGGTTTCGATCCGCGACCAGTGCTCCAGATATTGCACCATCAGCGAGCCGACATAGGAGATCGCCAGATAGATCACCCCGATGATGGTGAAGATGGTGAAGTACTGGAAGTTGGTGGCGGCAATGATCTGCCCGGTGAAGATCAGCTCCTTGACCGTGATCGTGGAGACCAGCGAGGTGTCCTTGAACAGCGAGATAAAGTAGTTGCCGAGGGGCGGCACCACGATGCGGAGCGCCTGCGGCAGGATGATGTGGCGCATGGTGAGCCAGCGCGACAAGCCCAAAGACTGGGCCGCCTCGTTTTGACCGTGGGCGACCGCCTGGATGCCCGCCCGATACACCTCGGAGAGATAAGCGGCGTAATTCACCGTCAGCCCGATCACACCGGCAAGGAAGGCGGGCAGCCGGAGCCCGAAAGCCGGAAGCACGAAATAGATGTAGAAGAGTTGCAGCAGCGCCGGCGTGCCGCGGATTATCTCGACGTAGATCGTGCTGATGCGCCGAAAGAAGCCGTTGGGGCTGATGCGCATGAGCGCGATGACGAGACCCAGGACGAGGCTCAGAGCCATCACGTAGATGGTCAGCTGGACGCTGATCCAGGCGCCGCCCAGCAGCTCCATGAAGTAGAGTGGAGCGTCGCGGAAATTGAAGAGCGCGATCAGATTCTGCACCGCTGACCTCCTGTGGATTCCTTGCGATTGGACCCGGTGTTTCCCCGCGATGTCGTTGCGGATCATCCGCGGGCCATCGGTGGCGACCGGCCGGACATTCTCGTGGCTGGGGTCGGCAATGGCAATGTCGAGTCCGCGCGCCGGCTCTATCACGACAAACCGCGCGGCGGTGGTCGACTTGAGCCCGCAGTGCTCGCCGGTCGAGGCCATCGGGCTTTCATGCAGGAAGGGCTCTTAGCCGCAGTTCCTGACAGGGTTTGTCAGCTATCGCGGCGTAACCTGAAACATGGCCGTGCTTCCTCGCACCGTTGTTTGGAGATCCCCGATGCCGATGTTGCTCTATTCCGGTCCCTTGAGCCTGTTCGCGCGCAAAGTCGAGATCGCCCTCCACGAAAAGCAGCTCGCCTTCGAGCGGATCATGGTGCCGTTCACCCAGGCAAGCGGCTATTCCCCGAAGCATCCGGCGGTGCTTGCCGCCAATCCAAAGGGACAGGTGCCGGTGCTGGTCGACGGCGATTTGACCCTGTTCGATTCCACAGTCATCTTCGAATACCTGAACGAAGCCTATCCGGAGCCGCCGCTCTACCCGCCCTCCCCTCCGGAGCGCGCGCGGTGCCGCCTCATCGAGCTCAACGCCGATGAAATACTGTTGCCGCCTCTCGTCCGATTGATGAAGCGGACCGAGCCGCCGGATCCGAACCCGGAGCGTCAAAAGCTGCGCGAGGCCGAAGCCGTAGAGGCCGAGCGCACGCTTCTCGGCCACTACGCGCGTCTGGAGGCCGAACTCGCTGACCAGGAATTCTTTTGCGGCCGCTTCTCGGTGGCCGACATCGCCCTGTTCATGAGCATCCTGTTCGCGCTCAGGCTCAGAGGACCGCGGCTGGAGGCCAACAAGGGGCTCGCCCGCTGGTATGAACGAGTCGGGGCACGCCCCTCGGCAGCGCGCATCGCCGCGGAAGTTGCCGCCGCCGACCGCGCCTTGTCTCCGGTGCTGCGAGATTGAGCCCAGACCGGATGCGGCACCGATGACAACACAGGAGCGGAGCGCCTATATTTTCTCCGTCCCAGCGCTGCTTCGAGGCCCTAGCCATGTCGCTCTCGATCCGCCCCATTGACCCCCAGCGGTCCGGCTTTGCCGGCGAGGTATCCGGCATCGACATTGCCGAAGGCGTCACGGCGGCGACCGCGGCGGAAATCGAGGCGGGCATGGACAAATACGCCGTCCTCGTCTTCCGCGACCAGCCGCTGACCGACGATCAGCAATACGCGTTCTCGCAGCATTTCGGGCCGATGGAGACGGCGACGGGCGATCTCACGCGCAAAGCCGAGCGCCGCCTCGACATGCGCTTCAACGACATCTCCAATCTCGACAAGGACGGCAAGCTCAGGGCGCGCGATGATCGCGCGCGACTCTTCTCGCTGGGAAATCTCCTCTGGCACTCGGACAGCTCGTTCAAGCCGACGCCGGCCAAGTTCTCGATCTTGTCGGCGCGGGTGGTGCCGGGCGAAGGCGGCAACACGGAGTTTGCGGACATGCGCCAAGCCTGGGACGCGCTGGACGAGAAGATCAAGCAGGAATGCCGCGACCTCGTCTGCGAGCACAGCCAGATGTATTCGCGCGGCATACTCGGCTTCACCGAGTTCAGCGAGCACGAGCGGGAGGACTCCACGCCGGTGCCGCAGCGCCTGGTCCGCCGGCATCCCAGGACCGGCCGCCTCTCCCTCTACCTATCGGCCCATGCCGGCGTCATCCGCGGTTGGCCGGTGCCGGAGGCACGCGCGTACCTCCGCGATCTGAACGAGCACGCGACCCAGCGGGAATTCATCTACGCGCACACATGGCGGCAGTTCGATCTGGTGATCTGGGACAATCGCGTGGTGATGCACCGGGGCCGGCGCTTCGACCCTACCCAAGTGCGCGACATGCACCGCACCACCGTTGCCGACTCAGCACCCACGCTGGAGCAGTCCGGCCCCTGATACTCGTGGCCGCCGCTCGCCGCCCCTCAGCGCGGGACGAGCTTGCGATAGAGATGCCAGGTGGCATGCCCGAGGACAGGCATGACGATGATCAGCCCGAGAAACAGCGGAATGGATCCGAGCACCAGGCCGGAGGCGACGATCAGCCCCCAAACCGCCATCGGTACGGGATTGGCGAGGACGGCGCTGACCGACGTCCTGACCGCGGTGTCGAGCCCGACATTGCGATCGAGCAGCAAGGGGAACGACACCGTGCCGATCGCCAGCACCACGAGCGCGAAGAGGAACCCGACGCCCATGCCGACGACGATCAAGGTCCAGCCGGGCTGGGTGGTGAGCACGTCGAAGACGAACAAGCCGATCGAGGTCGGCGGCTCCGGACCGAGAGTGAGATCATAGATGATCTGGGCGACGAGCAGCCAGATGAGAAACAGCGCCACCAGCATTAGGCCCAGCACCACGACCGCGCCGAAGGCCGGCGATTGCGTCACGCCGATGGCGTCCGCCCAGGTGATCTGGACGCCCTCTTCCCGTCGACGGCTCATTTCATAGAGGCCGATCGCGGCGAACGGGCCGACCAGGGCGAAGCCCGAGGCCAGCGGGAACAAGAGCGGCAGCATGTCATAGCCGAAGGCGAGCCGCGCCAGAACGAGGCCGACCAAGGGATAGATGAAGCAAAGAAAAATGACGTCGGTGCGGTAGGCGCCGAAATCATCGAGACCCTTCGCCAGGACCTCGCGCAACTCCGCAGTCCGGATCCGGCCGATCGCAGGTGCGGGTGAATGGAGGTTCTCATGGAGACGACGCATGGCGCGGCGCGCCGATCCGAAGGCAAGAGCCGCATCGTTGAGCTGCGCCCATCCCCATTCGATGGGATTTCGGATGGCCATGGTCGTTCCTCCCGAACCGATGGTTCGAGGGACGCGGGCCAGCCGTGGCAGCGCCGCCTCACCGGCCGCCGGTCACGAGAGACCCGCGACCCGCGTAACTCAATTATACTCCCGTCCAGGGTCGGCGTCCTCCGGCATCTCCCCCGCCCGGATCGGTGCCGGACCGATCGGCCACTAACCGCCGCCCTCGCTCCAGACCGGCAGCGTGCCCACACGGCAATCTCCGAGATCCGCGAAGACGCGGTCGTCCGAGGAATGCTCGTGGGACGGAAGGGGGGATCGAGGCAGGCTACTTCGGAAGGGTGGTGCCCAGGGACGGAATTGAACCGCCGACACCATGATTTTCAGTCATGTGCTCTACCAACTGAGCTACCTGGGCCCTGCTCGAAGGACGGACGCTTATAGAAGAAACGGCCGGTCCCTGTCCACTCCCGTCCAAGCGGATAAGGGGCTTCAATCCTCACGGTTCTTGGCCTCGCCGGCGGGCGCCGCCGGATCCTCGTCCTCATCCTCCGAAGGTTGCTTCGCCGGCACGCGGTAGGACTCGTTGAACCAGCGCCCGAGGTCGATATCGGCGCAGCGCCTGGAGCAGAACGGCCGGTAGCGCGGTTCGATTGCCGGCCGCTCGCAGATCGGGCAAAGCAAGGTCTTCTCGACACGCGGCTTGGGTTCGACCATGGCTATCGCGCCACCACCTCGAATTGCTCTGCGCGAAAATCCTTGGCCACCTCGCGCTCGAAGCTCCCCCCGAGGCGCACCTCGGCCTCCTCCCGGCTTGCTCGCCCCTCTTTCTCCAGCCAACGCACGACCTCGCCGGCCGCGCTGAGGCTGAGCCGCTTGCCCGGGTTGGCGCCGGCGGCACGGATGATCGCCCGGAGCGCCTCCAAGCCGACCGTTTCCGTACTCTTGACGGCTCGACGGCGCTCGGTCAGCCGACCCGCCAGCGAGGCGCCGGATCTGGGGCGGATCAGCTCGAAAAGCCCGCTCCGCGTCCAGCCCATGACCTGCACGCTCATGGGATCGTCGGCCACCGTCTCCATCATCGTCGCCACCACCCGGTCGCGATCGCTACGCTCGGAGAGTCTCAGAAAATCCACGACGATCAAGCCACCCAGCGCTCGGAGCCGGACTTGCCGGGCGATCTCTACCGCCGCTTTCAAGTCGATGGCGAGGCGGTCGCGCATTTGCCCGCTCTTCGCATCGACATCGATGGCGACCAAGGCCTCGGTCTCCTCGATGGTGAGCGTTGCTCCGCCCGGCAGCATCACTTGCGGCTCCAGCGCCGCCTCGATCTCCGCCTCGATTCCGAGCGCTTCGAACAGGTTGCCGCCCTGACGCAGCTGGAGCCGATCGACCAGATCCGGCTCCTCCTCTGCGGCCCAGGCGCGGGCTTCGATGAGGAGGTCGGCATCGTCGAAGAGGACCTCGTCGGGCAAGCGATCGCGATCGCCGGCCTCGACCATCGCGGCAATTGCGAGGCTGGCGCGCGCCAGCAGCACCGAGGGCGCCTTGAGGGTTCGGGCGCGCTCCTCGGCTTGGCGCCAGCGTGCGACCAGACGCTCGCGATCGCGCTGCAGCGCTGCTTCGGATTGGCCCGCGGCGGCCGTGCGCAGGAGGGCGCCCAATCCGGTCTCGGCGAGCGCCATCTCCGTCATCGTCCGCAGGCGGTGGCGCTCGGCGCCGGAGATGCGGCGCGACACCATCACCTCCGGGCGCATGGGATTGAGCACGTGGAAGCGGCCCGACAGCCCCACTTGGCGCGTCAGCGTCGGCCCCTTCTCGCCGCGCGCGTCCTGCGCCACCTGCACAATCGCCGTTTGGCCCTCAGGGGGCAGATCCTCGGCGCGTTCCTGCAGAAAGCCCGGGCGCTCCCCGCCGACATCGATGAAGGCGGCGCCGAGCTCGGCATCGACCCGGATCACGCGTCCGACCAGCACGGCGCCGAGCTGCGAAGCGCGGTCGAGACGCTCATGCTCGATTTCGACCAAGAGCCCATCTTCGAGCATGGCGATCCGGGTCTCTCCAGGCCCACGCTCCACCGCCAAGGTCAGGCCGCCGGTCATCGATAGCCGAGCCCGGCCAGCAGCATGCGCGCCTCGTAGAGGGGTAGTCCGACCACGTTGGAGTATGAGCCGGAGATATGACGCACGAACATCGCGGCCAGTCCTTGTATGGCGTAGCCGCCGGCCTTGCCGTGCCATTCCTCCGAGCCGAGATAATGCAGGAGTTCCTCCTGTTCCAGGCGCTTGAAGCCGACGACGGTGGTGACCAGACGCAGGCGCAGCCGGCCGTCGGGTGCCGCCACCGCAAGACCGCCCAGCACGCGGTGGCGCCGGCCGGAGAGACGTTCCAGGCATTGCCGCGCGGCGGTTTCGCTCTCGGCTTTGGGCAGCAAACGGCGGCCAAGGGCGACGACGGTGTCGGCGCCGATCACATAAGCTCCGGGGTGGCGTGCCGCGACGGAGCGCGCCTTCGCCTCGGCCAGCCGCAAGGCCGCCTGGCGCGGCAGCTCGCCTCGTCTCGGGGTTTCGTCCACATTCGCTGGATCGACGACATCCGGCCGGCAGCCGATCTGGCTCAAGAGCTCGAGGCGGCGCGGCGAGGCCGAGGCTAGGACCAATGTCGCCCGCGGGGGCGAATGGGGCATCGGCGTAGACGGCGGCTATTTGAAGCGGAAGGTGATACGCCCTTTGGTCAAATCGTAGGGCGTCATCTCGACATTGACCCGATCGCCGGCCAGCACCCGGATGCGGTTCTTGCGCATCTTGCCGGAGGTGTGCGCGAGTACAACGTGCTCATTGTCCAACTTCACGCGAAACATTGCATTAGGCAGCAATTCGCTGACGGTGCCCGAGAATTCGATGACGTCTTCCTTGGCCATTGAGGCTCCTAGCTGGGGTTCGGTGCGGGTGAAAGTGGCCGCCGGCACCAGCGGGGTCAAGAGCTTTCGCAGTCACGGGCAAGAGAGCGGGCGGGCGGCGCGCCATGGCCCCTGCGGCCGCCCTTCAGACCTGCGGCGAGGCCTGCGGCGGGAACCGCGCCCTGATGCGTGTTGCCAAGGCATCGCGTACGCTGCGATAGGCGTCGAGCATCGCGCTCCGGCTGCCCTCGATCATGCTGGCGTCGAGGGTCGTCCAATACTCGACGTCGCACGCCATCACCCGCGTCAATTCCAGGGCTCGATGGTGCGCCTCGGGCGACAGCGAGACGACCAGATCGAAGGAGCTGTCCGCGAGGTCGTCGAAGGTCTTGGGCCGATGATGGCTGAGGTCGATGCCGATCTCCGCCATTGCCGCAACCGCGAAGGGATCGACCTCGACGGCTCTGAGGCCCACCGAATCCACATAGACGCGTCGCCCATGCAATCGCTTCAGCAACGCCTCCGCCATCGGCGACCGCACGGCATTCAGCGTGCAGGCGAACAGCACGGAACTCGGCAGCGCCGGGCGTGGCTCCGCGTGGCTCATGCTCATAGTCTGAGATGCAGCGCGCAGAGCAGCGTGAACAGCCGCCGTGCGGTGTCGAAATCCACTTCGAGCCGATCGGCCAGACGCTCCTGCAGCAGCTCCGAGCCTTCGTTGTGCAGCGCCCGGCGACCCATGTCGATCGCCTCGATGCGCGACTGCGGCGCGCTGCGGACCGCGTCGAAATAGCTGTCGCAAATCGTGAAGTAGTCCTTGACCAGCCGTCGAAACGGAGCGAGCGGCAGCTCGACCTGGACGAGGCTCTCCTCCTCGGTCGAGCGAATATCGAGGCTGAGCTTGTTTTCGACCACGGCCAGATGCAGGTGGTACGGGCCGGTGCCTGCATCGCGCGGCTGGAAGTAGTTCTGCTCGACCAGATCGAACACGGCGACTGCGCGCTCATGATCGATATCCGGTCCGCGCCGGGCGATGCTGGCCTCGTCCAAGGTGATCTTGACGATGCGGCTGCCGGGCTCGGACATGGCCGCGCGCTACTTCTGCGGCCCGAGTCTCAGCGCCACGGAGAGCGCATGCGCGCCCAAGCCCTCCGCTTCGGCGAGCGTAACGGCGGCCGGTCCGATCCTTGACAAAGCGCCGACGTCGCAGCCGACCAGCGTGGTTCGCTTCATGAAGTCGAGGACCCCCAGGCCGGAGGAGAACCGGGCGGTGCGCGAGGTCGGCAGCACGTGATTGGGTCCGGCGACATAGTCGCCGACCGCTTCCGGCGTATGCCGACCGAGAAAGATTGCGCCGGCATGCTTGACCTGTCGCGCCACAGCCTCGGGATCGTCGATGGCCAGCTCCAGATGCTCCGGCGCCAGGCGGTTGATCAGCGTCACCGCGGCCTCGATCCGATCGACGATGATGACGGCGCCGTGGTCGCGCCAGCTCGCCCCGGCGATGGGCGCGCGCTCGAGCCGTCCCAGATGCCGCTCGGCCGCCGCCGCCACCGCCTCGGCAAAAGTCGTATCGTCGGTGATGAGGATCGCCTGGGCGGTAGGATCATGCTCGGCCTGGGACAGGAGGTCGGCGGCGATCCAGCCGGGATCGTTGTTTCGGTCGGCGATGACGACGATTTCCGAAGGTCCGGCGAAGGCATCGATGCCGACATGGCCGAAGACCTGGCGTTTGGCGGTCGCGACATAGATGTTGCCGGGGCCGACGATCTTGTCCACGGGCCGGATGGTCTCGGTGCCGTAGGCGAGCGCAGCCACCGCCTGGGCGCCGCCCAGCCGGTAGATCTCCCGGATTCCCGCCCGCCTGGCGGCCGCGAGCACCAGCGGGTTCAGCCTGCCTTCCGGTGTCGGCACCGTCATCGCCACCCGCTCGACTCCGGCCACGCGCGCCGGCAGCGCGTTCATCAAGACCGAGCTCGGATAGGCCGCTAGCCCGCCAGGCACGTAGAGACCCACCGAATCGAGCGGGTGCCATCGCATCGCCAGGTCGACGCCGTCCTCGTCGCGATAGCGGAGATCCGCGGGCAATTGGCGGCGATGGAAAGCCTCGATGCGCCGCGCCGCGAGATCCAGGGCCGCCAGCTGGTGCTTCGGCACGGTGGCGAGCGCTGCCTCGATCTCCGCTTCGCCGATCCGAAAGCGCTCCTGTGTCAGCTCCAGGCGATCGAACCGGAGGGTGAGCTCGATCAGTGCCTGGTCGCCCCGCTGGCGCACCTCGGCGATGATGGCGGCGACGGCTCCGGCCACGTCCTCGACGGCACCTTCGCGATCGGCCAGCAGGCGGCAAAAGTCCCGCTCGAAGTCGGCCGAGCGCGCATCAAGCCGTCTGGGCATCGGCGGCCTCCCGAAACCGCTCGATCCATTCGCCAACCTGCGCCGAGCGGGTCTTGAAGGCCGAGCGGTTGACCGCGAGCCGGGCCGTCACCTCGGCGATCCGCTCGACTTCGACCAAACCGTTGTCTCGGAGGGTGCGGCCGGTCGCCACCAGATCGACGATCCGCCGGCAGAGCCCGAGGCTCGGCGCCAGTTCGAGGGCGCCGTTGAGCTTGATGCACTCCGCCTGTACGCCACGCTGGGCGAAATGCCGACGGGTGATCTGCGGGTACTTGGTCGCCACGCGCAAATGGCTCCAGCGTTGCGGATCCTCGCGCCCGGCCATGTCCCGCCGCTCGGCCACCGCGAGATGGCAGCGGCCGACTTTGAGGTCGAGCGGGGTGTAGATCTCCGAGTAGTTGAACTCCATGATCACGTCGTTGCCGGCGATCGCCAGATGCGCGGCGCCGAAGGCAAGGAATGTCGCCACGTCGAAGGAACGCACGCGAATGATGGAAATCGCCGCGTGATTGGTGGCGAAGCGGAGCTGACGCGACTCCGGATCGGCGAAGGAGGCTTCCGGCTCGATCCCGGCCAGCCGAATGAGCGGCATCGCCTCATCCAGGATGCGCCCCTTCGGTACCGCCAATATGAGCATGTCGTCGCTTCGCAACGGACCCTCAGCTCCGGTCGTCGGGTGAATGGCTCGGCCGGAACAATGTCGGCCAGGGCTCGCCATAGTCCTCGAGACGGCAGGCGATGCTCTCTACCTCGAGCCGCACCGTGCCGCCGCCGGCGAACAGCAAATCGACATGCCCATCGCCGGTCTGGATGGTCAAGAGCTCGAGCACCTGGCTGCGATCGCGAAGGTCGATCCTGAACGAGCGCACCTTGACGACGCCCTCGAAGACGAGCCCTGCATTCACCCGCTCGCCGCGGACGGGCCGCTCGAAATCGGCTTCGTCCAGCTCCCAGCGGAAGCGGCTGACCACCAGGGCGAACTGGCGGTCGCCGGGGAGGTAGCGCATGTCCGAGATCGGCACGACCGCGTCCTGCAGCGCCGCCGCGATCACCTCGAGGTCGGGGGCATCCTCGGCGCGCAGCCGCATTCCCTGTCTATTCACGCTCCCGTCCCCCGTATCCGCTCGATCTCTGCGCCGCAGGCTGCAAGCTTGCCTTCGAGCTGCTCGTAGCCGCGGTCGAGATGATAAACCCGATCGATCTCCGTCGTACCCTCGGCCGCCAGCCCCGCCAAGACCAGGCACACCGACGCCCTGACATCGGTCGCCATCACCGGGGCGCCGTTCAGGCGCTGGACGCCGCGCACCAGGGCCGAGCGCCCGTGCACGTTGATGTCGGCGCCGAGCCGAGCCAGCTCGGGAACGTGCATGAAGCGGTTTTCGAAGATGGTCTCGGTGATCAGCGACGCGCCCTTGGCGGTCGCCATCAATGCCATCATCTGCGCTTGCAGATCGGTCGGAAAGCCGGGATAGGGCTCGGTCATGACATCGACCCCGACGAGCCCGTCCTGCCGGGTCACGCGGGCCCCCGCCTTGGTCGGCTCGATCCTGACCCCTGCCCGCCCCAGCGCCTGCACCAAGGCTTCGATGAGCTCCAGCTCGATGCCGATGAGCTCGATCTCGCCGCCGGTGATGGCCGCGGCAATCGCATAGGTGCCGGCCTCGATGCGGTCGGCGATCACCGAATAGGAGGTTCCGCCGAGGCGCTTCTGTCCACGGATGCGGATCGTATCGCTGCCGATGCCCTCGATGTCCGCCCCCATGGCGGAGAGGCAACGGGCGAGATCCGCGACCTCGGGCTCGCGCGCGGCGTTCACCAGCACCGTCTCGCCCGCGGCGAGGGTGGCCGCCATCATCAGGTTCTCGGTGGCGCCCACGGAGACCGAGGGCATGACGATGCGGGCACCTTTGAGGCCATGGGGTGCTCGCGCCTCGATGAAGCCCTTGGCGAGCGCCACCTCGGCGCCGAGCTCGGCCAAGCCCTTGAGGTGCAGGTCGACCGGGCGGATGCCGATCGCGTCTCCACCCGGCAGCGCCACGTTCGCATGGCCCATGCGGGCGACCAGCGGCCCCAGCACCAGGACCGAGGCCCGGATCTGGCGAACGAGATCGTAGGGTGCGGTGGTGCTGCTGATCTCGCCCGCGGTGAGCGACAGAGTGCGGCCGTGATGGCCCTGAGGTCCCTCGCCGTTCATGGTGATGACGACCCCGTGCTGACCCAACAGGCTCGCCAGGGTCGAGATATCAGTGAGGTGCGGCAGGTTCGCCAAAGTCAAGGTCGCATCGGTCAGCAGGCTCGCGCACATGAGCGGCAAGGCGGCATTCTTGGCGCCGCTTATGAGAATCCGGCCGGCGAGCCGGCGGCCACCCGCTATGCGTATGCGATCCACGGAAGATCCTGGTGAGGTCGTATCGGAGCGCCGTTGTATCCAAGGACGCCCGCTACCTCAAGACGACCCCCGCTACCTCAAGGCGACCACGGTCTCGCGTAGATGACGGAGCGGCCTCAGGTCTCGTCCTTCGAGCGCGTGCGGGCAGACAGTCTGGCGAGCGCCTCGCGGGCGCGGAGCTGCTGCTTGCGGCGGCTCAAATTGGTGCGTAGCGCATCGGCCTCGCGCCCGCGTCGAGCGCCGGCGGCCGTCGTTTTGCCGCCGCCTAGGCGCTTCCGCTCGTCGTCATGCTCGCTCAAGCCAAACTCTCCGCCCCTCGCACTCGGCCCCGATGATACCGCCAATCCGTCACAGTGCGGTCACAAGCCGATGATATAGAGCATAGATTCTCCGGAGGCACGATGGCACTCGCTACGACAATGTTATTGCTGGTATTTGGCATTTCGATCGGCGTCGCCGTCCTATACCGTTTGCGGCGTCGTATCGATGCGGCGATCGACCGCACCCTACCCGATCCTAGATGGTATTAATTGGCCTCAAGCGTCTGATTCGTAGTCCTTAACCGCCCCTGAGATGCTCCCCCTCCCGCTTGCGTCGCCTCGGGGCGTATGGCAGTGTGCCCGGCCATTCGACCCGACGGCCTTCCGACGGGTTTGTTTCCGATGCGAGCCGCCGTAGCTCAGTGGTAGAGCGCACCCTTGGTAAGGGTGAGGTCGACAGTTCAATCCTGTCCGGCGGCACCAGCCAGCCAGCGGGAGCCACCGCCACGTCTTACCGATTGGGAGCCGACACGAGCGCTGCCACGGCGAGATCGGCGATCTCCGAGATCGAGGCCAGATGACGGGGTCCAGCTCCGGCGAGAGCTTCTGGCCAGCGACCTTCCAGGAACGCGGCGCCACGGTGCCGTTCACCACGCCGATCCTTGCCTCTGCCCGCGTGCGCCAGCCCGACGATCAAAAGCTGGAGCTTCTGGTCCCGGGCATGTCCGGCACCAAGGGCACCTACGTGATTCCGTGGGCGTCGTTGCCGGAAATCTTCAAGATGACCGTGCACGACCGGGCTCTCTACGAGGAGATCGCCGATGCCAACGTCTCGACCCCGCACGAGATCCGGGTGGCGGCGCTCAAGGTCGCCCGCACCGGGCTTGCCGGACCCGGCGTCGCCAAAGCCGCCCGCGACTTTCTGGAAGAGCTGGACAACCACGAGCTGCTGGCGCGCTTCTTCCTGATCGTCCGCACCCTCGAGCAGCTGTCCGACGACAAGACCAACACCTCCCTCGAGGAGCTGGTGACCGAGGAGGGCAAGCGGCGGGTCAAGCGTGCGCTCGGCTTCGTCGCCCTCGATCTCGGCATCAACGCCGACGAGCTCTACGACCGGCTGGAGAAATGGGGTACGGCCGTAACTCCCATCGGCATAGTCGACACGCCGGTCGAGGGCCCGCTCCGGAAGCTGTCCAAGCGCCTTTTGCCGTTTTCCCGGGCGCTCTCCGAATGGGCCGCTTCCGAGACCGGGGACTCGATTGCCGATGCGCAGCTCTGCGCCGATACCGCGCAGGAGACGCAACGCTTCGTCATGGAGGTGGTCGTCACCACGGATCGGCTGGCGAGCAAAGTTTCCGAAGCGCTCAACGAATGGACCGACCAATACGAGGTCATCGTCAATAACCTGCATCGGATCTCCTGGCTGCTCGATGGCTGGGAAATCCTGATCAAGATGTGGGCCGCGGCCGAGCCCGAGCCGAAATACCGCCAGCGCGAGACCTTGGTCGAGATGGTGCGGCTCTTGCCGCTGATCCCGCAGAATGAGATGCAAGCCGCCCAGCAGGCGACTTGGAACGATCTCACCAAGTCCATGCGCCGGCAGGTCCGTGTTCTGGAGAGCTGGACCACGGGCGAGATCGACATTGATCTCATGCTTCGCCTCGAGCGCTACAAGAGCATGCCGACATGAGCGACCCCGATCTCAATTTGGGCGCTCTCGAAGAGCAGCTCTTCGACATTCCGGCGCCGAAATTCATCCAGCTCGTCGCCATGCTGGAGCAGCGCCTCGAGCGCACGACCGATCCCTTGAGCGTGCTCATGATCCTGAGCAAGGTGCGCCCGCGCCTGGTCATGCTGCGGCCGCCGCGTCGGGCATCGCTGAAGCGCCTGTTCTGCCGGCCGTTCGAGGATCTCCTCTATTCGACCAAGAGCAAGGAGAACGTGCTCGGCAAGTTGCCCCGAAGTGCGATTGAACCGATCTGGCGCCTGCTCAACCAGGACGGCGACCGTGAGCTCTTGAGCGAGCTCTCCCGCGAGCTCACCAGCGCCGGCGCCGATGCAAACCAAGCTTCCGCCACCGGCATCAGCCTCTGGCATCACGCAGCCGAGGTCTTGCGTGCCGCCATCGAGTACAGCAAGTCCAACAAGACCGCCATGCGCGAGCTGATCCAGCGGGTTCGCGGCGAGCACATCTACTTGGCCCTACAAGACGTCGCCGAAATGCTGGAGATGGCCGAAGACGTCGAGACCCTGCACGCGGTGCTGCCGCCGAAGCCGATCCACGACGTCGATCGCGCCTCGATCGATGTCTTGAAGGGGGCGCTCGAGCGGGTCGGCACCGCCTCGACCCGGAAGCCCGAGCTGCTGCTGTTCGTGTTCATGGCGCGCATGGAGAAGCCCTGGGAAATTTCCGAGGTGCTCGAAAAGCTGGGCGGCCCCGATGGCGGCAAGGTCAACAGCCAGATCTCCAAGCTCGCCGCCGCCGCGCTGGTGGCAAACACCGAGGAGCAGCTGACCAGCCTGCGCGAAGGCAGCGCCGAGGAGACCGAGCCGGACCCGGAGGCGCTTGCCCGGCAGGTCGCGAGCTGCGTGCGGGGCCTCGAGGGCGCCAAGGGCGTGGTCAAGAACAGCGGCAATGCCGGGCTCGACAAGCAATTGGAGCGCGCGCGGCGCTCCTTGGGCGAGATGGTACGGATCAACCTGCTCGAAGGCGCCGAACGGCGGATTCTCGATCATGTCATGTCGCGCGACGCGAAGAAGCTCATCCCGGGCGGCGGCAATTTCTGGGAGAAGCGGCCCGACGAGGATCAGCTCGGGCTGGCGGAGAAACACGCGATCGCTCTCAGGCTTTGCGCCCAGTTCGCCCAGGAGCTGGGGCTCGCCGGCGCGGTCGAGCTCAAGCTGGAGCAGCTCCGCGACTCCATGGAAGAGCGGGCGAACGCGCTTCTGGAGCATGTGCGCAAGGGTTCGCTGGCGGCGGGGCAGCGCGCCACCGCCGAGGCCAATCTCTATTGCACGGTGCGCCTCTTGGAGCTCGTCGCCGGCGCGGACCGGGCCGACCATCTCCGGCGCGAGGGCCTGGACGCGCTCTATGGCGGCGCTTGAGCCGCAGCACCGTTCACGCCGCTTCCGAGCAGCTCCGCCAATCCCGCTTCGACCGCCGCCACCGGCAGCGTGTCGAGTCGGCCGCGATCCGCCTGAAGCGTGCGGACCATCGGGCCCATCGGCCGCCATTGCCGGGGATCGGTCGGCCCAAAGAGCACGAGGCTGGGTACGGCACGCCCGGCCAGATGCGAGACGCCGGAATCATTGCCGACATAGGCTCTGGATCCGGCGATGAGCGCCATCACGTCGCGCAGCGGTCGGTCGATCGCCAGAATGGAATGAGGAACGGAGCGAAGCGTCGGCAATAGCTCCAGCTCCGCCGGACCGATCAGGAACAGGGGATGCAGGCCCCACCGCCGCTGGACGATCGCGGCAAGGCTGCAGTAGGCCTCGACGGGCCAACGCTTGGCGATGCCGCCGCTGCCGGGATGGAGTGCCAAGAGGCCGGCGGCACCTTCGGCTGGGACAACTCCCTGCCAGGCTCTCGCGTGCTCGACCTCGGTGAGCGCCAGCATCGGATCTTCTGCGAGGCCCGCCGCCTTCACCGTGAGCGAGCAACCGAGCCTGCGGGCGACCGGCGCGAGGAGTCGCTCCGCCGCGTGCTCGGCCACACCCGCCCACTCGGTGCGGATGGGCGTCGTGCCGATGATATCGGCGATCCCTGCACGCGCCAGGGCTTCGGCGACCTGCTCGCGCATCGATCCGAGATAGAGGACAGCGCCGGTAAAGCCGGTGAGCGGGCTTGCCGCGCCGGCGGCAAATCCCTCGGCGGCGAAGAGGCCGCGCCACGGTGCCGATTCGATATCCGCCAGGACTATTCCCGCGACGTCGGGTCTGAGGAATGACCAGGCCCGGCGCTGACCAAGGACGGTGACCCGCCCACCTTCGGCCAAGAGCGCCGTCAATGCCGGTAGCGTCAGCACGGCATCGCCGAGCGCTCCGGGCCTCACTATGAGCCAGTTGGCCTTCGCCGTCTTTTCTCTCACGTGCCCGGTATCAGCGTGTTTCCGAAGGCAGAGACATCTCAGCCCTTCGGGCCGGTCCACTTGACGTGGCTGAACGGCGCCTCCTTCAGGATCTTGTTCTCCTGCGCCAGAAAATAGTCGCGGGAATTCTTGACCCAGGCTTGCCATTTCGGGTCTGCCTGCATCGCGCCGCGGCGCTGATCGCGCTCGGCCAGGCTTTCATAGGCCCAGATATGAACGATCTGGTTGAGCGGACCGACCTCGCTCACAAAATAGCCGACCAAGCGTCCGAGATGCTTCAGCTGGATCTTCAGTCCCTGTTTCTCATAGGCCGCGAAGTACGCGCCAACGGCGCCGGGCTTCAGTGTGTAAGTGCGGTGGTCGACGATCATTGCCATCTCCTCATGGGGTCCGTGTTCTGAGCGAGCCGATTGCGTGACCATCATCGACGGTAAGCACGCTGCCGGTCATCAAGCGCGAGAAGCGCTCGTCCATTCATCCGATTCGTCGTCGTGGGCGCGCGCGCCCATGGCCTTCGCCTGCTCGCGCAGCAGGTATTTCTGGATCTTGCCCGTGGAGGTCTTCGGCAATTCGCCGAAGACGACCGTGCGCGGCACCTTGTAGCGCGCCATCTCGGTCCGGCACCAGCCAATGATCGACTCGTGCGTCGTCTCGCCGGCGCCGGCCTTCAATGAGATGAAGGCGCACGGGCTCTCGCCCCAATGCGCGTCGGGCCGCGCCACCACCGCCGCCTCCATGACGGAGGGATGTCGGTAGAGCACCTCCTCCACTTCCAGGCTCGAGATATTCTCGCCGCCGGAAATGATGATGTCCTTCGCTCGGTCCTTGATCTCGACATAGCCGTCTTGATGCCTGACCGCGAGATCGCCGGTGCGGAGCCAGCCCGAGCCCAAGGCTTCGGCGGTGGCGCTGGGGTTCTTCAAGTAGCCCTTCATCACCGTGTTGCCGCGGAGCTGCAGCTCGCCGATGGTGCTTCCGTCTGCCGGTACCTCCTTGCCGGTGGCCGGATCGGCCACCCGCAACGCCTCCATAGTCGGATAGTTGACGCCCTGGCGGGCGATCCGGAGCGCCTGCTCGGGTGCGGCAAGACCGTCCCACGCCTCCTGCCAGGCGCAGAGCGTCGCCGGCCCATAGGTCTCGGTCAGCCCGTAGAGATGCGTTACGCGGAAGCCCATCGCCGCCATGCCGGCGATGACGGCGCTGGGTGGCGCTGCTCCGCCGGTCGCCACCTCGACCCGGTGGGCAAACCGCCGCTTCGCGGCATCGGGCGCGTGGATCAGCATGGTGAGCACGATCGGCGCGCCGCAGAGATGGGTCACCCCATGCTGTTCGATGAGCCGAAACACCTCGCCTGCGTCGATCCGACGCAAGCACACATGGGTCCCGCCTGCCAAGGTCACCGCCCAGGGATAGCTCCAGCCATTGCAGTGGAACATCGGCAGCGTCCATAGATAGACCGTCCTTGCCGAGAGGCCGAAGGCGATGGCATTGCCGATCGCATTGAGAGCGGCGCCGCGGTGGTGATAGACCACGCCCTTCGGGTTGCCGGTCGTGCCCGAGGTGTAGTTGAGGGAGATCGCCTGCCACTCGTCCTTGGGCAGCAAGCCGGCAAATCCGTCCTCGCCCTCTGCCAAGAGCTCTTCATAGTCGACCTGACCGAACGGCTCGACCTTGGGTCCGAGCGTATCGAAGACCGACACCAGGATCGGCTTCGGCTCGATCATCGCCAGCGCCTTGAGCGCCACGCCGCGAAACTCGCTGTCGCACAAGAGCAGCTTCGCCCCGCCATGCTCGAGGATGAAAGCGACGCCGGCGGCGTCCAGGCGGACATTGAGCGCATTCAGGACGGCACCCGCCATCGGCACGCCGAAATGCGCCTCGAGCGCCATGGGTGTGTTCGGCGCCAGCACCGCGACCGCATCGCCCGGACCGATGCCCCGTGCCTTCAGCGCCGCGCCGAGACGCCGGCAGCGGGCATGGAAATCCCCGTAGCTCCGCTCGAGCGGCCCATGAATGATGGCGGTCTTGCCGGGGTCGATAGACGCGGTGCGCTCCAGGAAGGGCACCGGCGACAAGGGCGCGAAGTTCGCGGCGTTGCGGTCGAGATCGCGATCGAAGAGGCTGGACGGCATGGCGGTTCGTTATAGCCGCCCTGCCGGTGCCGGTACATCGCCAGCGCCGCACGCGACCCGACCACCCCTCGTGAACCCACGGGCGAAGAACGGCGTTATACTGGATGGCGATCAGCGAAAGGGATGGGTGCCATGCGCCTGGATATCTTCTCCGATGTGATCTGCCCCTGGTGCTTCATCGGCAAGCGGCGCTTGGAGCGGGCGCTTGCCGCCCGTCCGTTGCCCGATCTCACGGCGCATTGGCGCGCCTTCCAGCTCAACCCCGACATGCCGGCCGAGGGCATGGACCGTCAGCACTACATCGAGGCGAAGTTCGGCGACAAAGGGCGGGCCGAGGAGATCTACGAGCGGGTGACGGCGGCGGGGCGCGGCGATGGCATCGCCTTCGCCTTCGACAAGATCCGACGCACGCCGAATACCGTGCAGGCGCATCGGCTGATCCGGCTCGCCAGCCGCGAAGGCGGTCAAGATGCGATGGTCGAGCGGCTGTTTCTGGGATATTTCCTCGAAGGGGCGGATCTCAGCAGCGACAAGACTCTGGCGATGCTGGCGGCCGAGGCCGGTCTCGGGCGGAACGACGTCGCCTCCTATTTGCGGGGCGCGGAGGACCGCACCGAGGTCGAGGCCGACAGCCAGCTCGCCTATCGCGCCGGCATCAGCGGGGTTCCCTGCTTCGTCGTCGATGGCAAGTTCGCGCTGGCCGGAGCCCAGGAACCGGAAGCCTTCGGCCCGCTGTTCGACGCCGCGCGCGCGGACGGAGAGTCGGTTCGGGCGGCTTCCGACTGAGCCCGGCCGCGACGCGGACAGCAAGCGGCCGCCCTGAGCCAAACCGGTTATCTCGCACCCGAGGACCATCTCGACGAGCTCATGGCCGAGCTCGGCGAGGTGAGCGAGGTGCATGGCCGCCTGGTGCTGGCAGACGGGCCGCCGCGCCCGGCCGCCTGGGTGCAGAACCTCTGGTACGAGCCGGTCAAGATCGAGATCGCCTCGATCTCGGACGGTGCGCGCAGGCTCCGTCGGCTCCAACGCAATTGGGCGCTCTATGCCGATCGGCTGCATCGCCGGGCGAGCCTGATCCAAGCAAGCCTGCCCCATGTCTCGGCGAAGCCGCTTTCCTTCCCATCCCCGGCGCCCGAAGCTCCGCTCGGCTCCTGGACCTTGCTCGATCAGCAGACGATTCTGGCCTCGCCCCGCTGCTCCAGCGCCTTTGCCAATGGCGAAGCCCGCTTCCTCGAGGATCGGCACGGCCCGCCCAATCGCGCTTATCTGAAGCTATGGGAGGCGCTGACCCTCATCGGCGAGCGACCGGGTCCGGGTTCGCTCTGCCTCGATCTCGGCGCCAGCCCCGGCGGCTGGACCTGGGCGCTGGCGAAGCTCGGCGCCCGCGTGATCGCCGTCGACAAGGCGCCGCTTGATCCGAGGATCGCCACGCTTTCCGGCGTCGAGCAGCGTCGGCAAAGCGCCTTCGCGCTCCAGCCCGGTGAGATCGGACCGATCGATTGGCTATTCTCCGATGTCGTCTGCTATCCCCGGCGCTTGCTGAGGCTCGTTGAAACCTGGATCGAGTCCGGCCGCGCCAGACGGATGGTCTGCACCATCAAGTTACAAGGCGAAGCCGATCTAGCGGTCCAAGAGGAATTCCGGCGGATTCCAGGCGCAGAACTGCGGCACCTGTTTCACAACAAGCACGAGCTCACCTGGATTTGGCTGAAAGGGTCCTAGGACCCGAAGCCGACTCGGCTCTTGGCCGGACGATCCGGGGTCTGCGCCGGACGATCCGTCGCTTGCGGCCGGCTCTCGTTCCACTGCCGCTCGCTGGCCGCCGCCCGCAGATGCCGGGGCTGCGCGGCTGCGGCTTTCTCCGCCGGCCCGTCGATCGGTGCCAGGCCCTTGTACAGGTCCCGCACCTCGTCGAAGGCCTGGTTCTTATTCTCTTCGTGCGCCTGGGTCTCGGCGTCGGTGCGGATGCCGGCACGTTGCTCGCCGGGCAGCCGGTCGAACACGCTGCCGGCGGCGTCCAGTGCCGGCTGGCTGGCGATCGTCTGCGCGCGCATGAGCTTCAGGTGCACCATCGAGCCCGACCCGACATTGCGGGCGGTTGCATCCGCGAGGATGCCTACGGCGCGGACGGTCACCTTATCGAGATCGGACATGTCTTAATGTGGGGCTTCGGGGTGCGGGTATGCAACTGGTTTGTTTTGCCTCGCGATCGCTGGATATCTCGCATTTGAGCTATCTCTCTAGGCGGCGAGTTTGACCAGCTCCGACATCAGCCGGTGCAGACCTTGGACACGGGCCTGGTCGGTGTCCCAGCCGCGTTGAAACACCAGCTTCTGGTCGGGGCGGACCTTCACCGTGCCCGCTTGCCGGGAGATGTATTTGACCAGCGCTTCGGGCTTGGCGAAGCGGTTGTTGCGGAAGCTGACCACCGCACCCTTGGGCCCCGCCTCCACCTTCTCCACCCCGGCGCTGCGGCAGAGCCGCTTGATGGCGATGATTCGCAGCAGATTCTCCACCTCGTCGGGCAGCTTGCCGAAGCGATCGATCATCTCCGCGGCGAAGGCATCGATCTCGGCTTGGTCGACCAGGGTGGCGATGCGCCGATAGAGGCCGAGGCGCACCGAGAGGTCGGCGACATAGCTCTCGGGAATCAGCACGGGCGTGCCCAAGGTGATCTGCGGCGTCCACGAATCCGCCTCTGCCAGCGTCTCGCCGCCGCGGGCAGCGGCCACCGCCTCCTCCAGGAGCTGCTGGTAGAGCTCGATGCCGACCTCGCGGATATGCCCGGACTGCTCCTCGCCCAGGAGGTTGCCGGCGCCGCGGATATCGAGATCGTGCGAGGCGAGACTGAAGCCGGCGCCGAGCGTGTCCAAGGTCTGCATTACCTCCAGACGCTTTAGCGCCGATGGCGTCAAGAGCTTGTTGGGCGGCAGGGTCAGGTAGGAATAGGCGCGGATCTTGGCGCGGCCGACGCGGCCGCGAAGCTGGTAGAGCTGGGCCAGACCGAACATGTCGGAACGATGCACGATGAGCGTATTGGCGCTCGGAATGTCGAGGCCGGACTCGACGATGTTGGTGCTGAGCAGGATATCGAACTCGCGGTCGTAGAACCGGCTCATGACGTTCTCGAGCGCGCGCGGGCTGAGCTTGCCGTGGGCGGTGGCGACCTTCACCTCCGGCACCAGCTTCTCAAGGCGCTCCAGCACCCGCGGCATGTCTTCGATGCGCGGACAGACATAGAAGGTCTGACCGCCGCGGAAATGCTCGCGCATGATCGCTTCCCGCACGATCACCGGATCATAGGGCAAGACGAAGGTGCGCACCGCCAGCCGATCGACCGGCGGGGTGGCGATCACGCTCATCTCGCGCACGCCCGAGAGCGCCATCTGCAGGGTGCGCGGGATCGGCGTCGCCGTCAGCGTCAGCACATGCACATTGGCCTTGAGCTCTTTCAGCCGCTCCTTCTGGGCGACGCCGAAATGCTGCTCCTCGTCGACCACCAGCAGGCCGAGATTGGCAAAGCGCATGGATTTGGCGAGCAAGGCGTGGGTCCCGATGACCATCTCGACCCTGCCGTCGCTCACGCCCTTCTTGGTTTCCGCCGCCTCCTTGCTGGCGACGAGGCGCGAGAGCTGCCCGATCCGCACGGGCAGGCTCTTGAAGCGCTCGGAGAAGGTGCGGAAGTGCTGGCGGCAGAGCAAGGTCGTCGGCACCACCACGGCCACCTGCATGCCGGCCATCAGGGCGAGGAAAGCGGCCCGAAGCGCCACCTCGGTCTTGCCGAAGCCGACATCGCCGCAAACCAGCCGATCCATCGGGCGGCCGGAGGAAAGGTCGATCTCGACCTCCTCGATGGCGCGCAGCTGGTCGTCGGTCTCGGCATAGGGAAAGCGCGCGCTGAACTCCTCGTAGAGGCCATCGGGCTTGCTGACCGTTTCGCCTTGCTTCAGCTCCCGTTCGGCGGCGATGCGCATGAGCCGGTCGGCCATGTCGCGCACGCGCTGCTTGACCCTGGCCTTGCGCGCCTGCCAGGCCGCTCCGCCGAGCCGGTCAAGCTGCGCATCGGCGTCCTCCGAGCCGTAGCGGGAGAGCACCTCGATGTTCTCCACCGGCACGAACAGCTTGTCGCCTCCGGCATAGAGGAGGCGGAGACAGTCATGGGGCGCGCCCGAGACATCGAGGGTGACCAAACCGTCATAGCGGCCGATGCCGTGCTCGATATGGACGACGAGATCGCCTTCGGCCAAGGTCGAGGCCTCGCGGATAAACGCCTCGCCGCGGCGCCCGCGGCGGCTCGGGCGCGACAGCCGTTCGCCCAGGATGTCGGATTCGGCCAGAACGGCGAGTCCATCGGTGGCAAAGCCGCGCTCGAGGCCGAGCACGACCAGGCCCGCGGTTCCCGCCGGGAGTGCTGCGACCGCGCTCCAATCCGGCGCCCGCTCGAGCTTGTTCAAGCCATGCTCGGCCAGGAGATGCTTGAGACGGTCGGCGGAGCCTTCGGTGTAGGCCGCCACCACCGCGCGCTGGCCGGCGCGCCCGAGCCCTTCGATCGCCTCGCGCACGGCCTCGTAGACGTTGGCGTCGGGTTGGGCTCTCACATCGGCAAAATCCTGCCCGGGCTTGCCGCCGGCATCCGCGCGCTGCAAGCCATCGCCACCGCCGGCAAAGGGCGAGAGCGCGGCCACGGGCCGCTCCAGCAGCCGGTCCTGCCATTCCTGGGCGGTGAGATAGAGCCGTTCGGGCGGTAACGGCCGATAGAGCGTGCCGCCATCCTCCTCGGTCACCCGGCTCATGGAGCGCCTGGCCGCGTAGTATTCGGCGATGGTCTCGAAGCGAGCGGCGATCGCCAGATCGACCTGATGGTCGAGGGTCACCCGCGCCTGGTCCAGGTAGTCGAACACCGTCTCCAGCCGGTCATGGAACAAGGGCAGCCAGTGCTCCATGCCGGCATGCTGGCGGCCGGCGCTGACCGCCTCATAGAGCGGATCGGCGGTGTCGGCGCCGAAGGCGGCACGGTAGCCGGAGCGAAAGCGCTGGATGGAATCGGGATCCAGCATCACCTCGCTCATCGGCTTGAAGCTGAGGCGCTCGCGCTTGGCCGTCGTGAGCTGGCTCAAGGGGTCGAAGCTGCGGATGCCTTCAAGCTCGTCGCCGAAGAAATCGAGCCGGAGCGGCTCTTCGGTGCCGGTCGGGAACACATCCAGGATGCCGCCGCGGAGCGCGTATTCGCCGGCTTCGCGCACGGTTTCGGCGCGCCGATAGCCATTGTGCTGCAGATAGGTCACCAGACCCTCGACTCGGACCTGGTCGCCAAGCTTGAGCTCGCGGACCGCGTTCGCCAGCACCGGGCGTTTCGGCAGGCGCTGGAGCACCGCGCTCACCGTGGTGACGACGATGCGCCCCGGGGCGCCGGGCAGGCTGGTCGCGAGCCGGGTCAGGCTGTCGATGCGGCGGCTCACCAAGTCCGGGCTCGGCGAGACCCGGTCATAGGGCAAGCAGTCCCATGCCGGCAGCGCCAGGACCTCGAGGCGTGGATGGAAGAAGCGGAGCGCCTCGATCAGGCGCGCGAGGCGCGCATCGTCGCGGGCCACATGCAGCACCGGTCGCCCGGGCACGGCCAGGGCAAGGTCGCCGAGCAGCAACGCATCCAGGCCTTCGGGCGCTCCCGAGACCTCGACGCGGCCCGCAATCGAGAGGAGATCAGAAAGGGAATACAAGTTAGTACGGGCGATATTTAAAACTTCGAATCAACTCCAAGACATCGCTTTCCTGCCCCGGCGGAGGCGCTTGGCGGCCGGTGATCCAGGCATAAAGCGTGGGATCGTCGATCTCCAGCAGGGCCTCGTAGCGACTGAGCTGCGCATCGGTCATGGCAGCCAGATGCGCCTCGGCGAAGGCGCCGAGAAAGAGATCCATCTCCTTGGTGCCGGTATGGGAGCTGCGGAACAACAGACGCTTGCGGCGGACATCGGATTGCATTGCAGGCTACGATATAAGGCCGATCGGCTTCACTGTCAGCCGGGTTAGCCGGCATTTTTCAAAGGGATCTGACATTGCGCCCGCAGATCCTGTTTCCCTTGTTCGCGCCGGTTCGAGCATTGCCCGGCATCGGTCCCCGGCTGGCGACGCTCGTCGCCAAGCTCACGGGCGAGCACGTGGTGAACCTGCTCTGGCATTTGCCGACGGGTCTCATCGACCGGCGCTTCGCCCCCAAGGTCGCGGACGCACCGCATGGGCGCATCGCCACCATGACCGTCACCGTCGTCGAGCACCAGAAGCCCTCCAACCCGCGGCGGCCCTATCGCGTCGTCTGCCGCGACGAGACCGGGCTCATGGACCTGGTGTTCTTCCACGTCAAAGGAGATTGGCTCACCAAGGCGCTGCCGGTGGGTGCCGTGCGGGTGGTGAGCGCCATGGTCGAGCGCTTTCACGGGCGGGCGCAGATGAGCCATCCCGATCACATCGCGACACCGGCCGAGGCGCAGTCGCTGAAAGGCGTCGAGCCCGTCTACCCCATGACCGCGGGGCTACCGGCGAAGTCCTTGGCCAAGGCCGTCGCCGCCGCCTTGCAGCGGAGCCCGGATCTGCCGGAATGGCAGGATGCGGAATTCCATCGGCGCAAAGCCTGGACGAGCTGGCGGGCGGCACTCGTGCAAGCGCACGCGCCGGAGCGCGAAGCCGATCTCGACCCGACGACGCCGCCGCGCGCCCGGCTCGCCTATGACGAGCTCTTGGCCAACCAGCTCGCCCTCGAGCTGGTCAGGGCGCATCAGCGCCGCCTGCCCGGGCGCCCGATCGCCGGCAACGGCAAGCTCCGGGAGAAGGTGATCCAGGCGCTGCCCTATCAGCTCACTGGATCGCAGCGCATGTCCGATGCGGAGATCGCCGCCGACATGGCCAGCGACCGGCGGATGCTGCGGCTGCTGCAAGGCGATGTCGGCAGCGGCAAGACCGTGGTGGCGTTCTTGGCGATGTTGACGGCGATCGAGGCGGGCACGCAGGCAGCACTGATGGCGCCCACCGAAATCCTGGCGCGGCAGCATTTCGCCACCATCGAGCCCCTGGCTGAGGCGGCGGGCATTGCGACGGCGATCCTGACCGGACGCGACAAGGGCAAGCCCAGGGAACGGCTGCTCCAGGGCCTGGCCGATGGCAGCCTTCCCCTCGTGGTCGGGACCCATGCCTTGGTGCAGGAAGGGGTCGCCTTCAAGGATCTGGCGCTGGCGGTCATCGACGAGCAGCACCGCTTCGGTGTCGGCCAGCGCGTAGAGCTTGCCGGCAAGGGCCGCGGCGTCGACGTCCTGGTGATGACCGCAACCCCGATCCCGCGCACCTTGATGCTGGCGGCCTATGGCGATCTCGACGTCTCGAGGTTGACCGAGAAGCCCGCCGGTCGAAAGCCGGTCGACACCAGGGTGCTGCCGCTGGAGCGCCTCGAAGAGGTGGTCGCAGCGGTCGGACGGGCGCTCGATGCCGGCGCCAAAGTGTTCTGGGTGTGCCCGCTGGTCGAGGAGTCGGAAGCCCTCGATGTGGCGGCGGCGGAGGCGCGCCATGTCGAGCTCGTCGCCCGCTTCGGAGAGAACCGCGTCGGCCTGGTCCACGGTCGCCTCAAAGGCCCGGCCAAGGACAAGGCCATGCGCAACTTCGCCGAGGGCGGGGCGCAAATCCTGGTGGCGACCACGGTGATCGAGGTCGGCGTCGACGTGCCGGCGGCCACGGTCATGGTCGTAGAGCATGCTGAGCGCTTCGGGCTAGCCCAGCTCCACCAGCTCCGCGGCCGCATCGGCCGCGGCGAGCGGGCCTCCACCTGCCTTCTGCTTTACCAGGCGCCTTTGGGCGAGACCGCCAAGGCACGGCTCGCGATCCTGCGCGAGACCGAGGATGGCTTCCGCATCGCCGAAGAGGATTTGCGGCTCCGCGGTGCCGGCGAGGTCTTGGGAACGCGGCAGAGTGGACTCCCGCAATTTCGCTTGGCCGATCTGGCCGTCCATGGCGAGCTCCTGCCCGCCGCCAGGGACGATGCCAGGCTCGCCTTGGAGCGGGATCCCGAGCTGAAGAGCCCCCGCGGCGAGTCGCTCCGCACCCTCCTCTACCTCTTCGAACGGGACGCGGCAGTCCGCTATTTGCGATCGGGCTGAGCCGTGTATCATGGCGCCATGCCCAAGACCCGCACCGCCGGCTCCGCCCCGACCTTCGAAGAGGTCCTGGACTTGGCGAAGGGTCGAAGGATCGCCGCAGAGGCGCCGAAATCGGCCACGGTCACCCTCGCCCGGCTCTTAGCCCGCGCCCACCGCGAGGACGACCCGGGCAAGCGCCCGATCCTGGTGCAGTTCCCGGCAAAACGCGTTCAATAGGCGGCGTTGCCTCTCATCGCCCGCGGCCGGCGCCGCCGCCGCCATTGCTGCGGTCCGGCGGATTGACGATGCCGCAGGAGACCACCAGCTTGAGCCCGTCCTCGACCGACATCGCCAGCACCTTCACCTGCGCCCGCGGCACGTAGAGGAGATAGCCCGAAGTGGGGTTGGGCGTAGTCGGCACATAGACGCCGACCAGATCTCCGCCGCCGGCGCGATCGAGCTCGCCATGGGTGGGCCCGGCAATGAAGCCGACGGTCCACACGCCGGGGCGCGGAAACTCGATCAACGCCACTTGCCGAAATGCGTTCGAGCGCTGCGCGAAGATGGTCTCGATGATCTGCTTCACCGCGCCATAGAGCCCGCGCACGATCGGCATGCGGGCGAGCATGGCCTCGCTCACGCGCAGGAAGACGCGCCCGATGAAGCCGGCGGTCGCCGCGCCGATGAAGGTGATGCCGATGACGACGATGATGAGGCCCAGACCCGGTATGCTGAAGGGCAGATAGTGGGCAGGATTCCAGACCGCCGGAATGAGCGGCGTGATGGCGCCGTCGACCGCGGCGATGAATTGCCAGGAAAGATAGATCGTGATCGCGATCGGCGCGGTGATCAGCACGCCGGCGAAGAAATAGGCCCTGAGCCTGGCGCTGAGGCTGACATGGAGAGCGCTGAGGGCGCCTTCGCTCTCAGGCTGGCGGGGCTCGCCGTTGCCGCTGGGATCGGTCATCGCAAGGTAACATCCGTCCTGGACGAAAGGGGGCGCATGCTAGCCGATTGGAGCGGCGCTTCGAAAGCCTCAGTCAGCAAGCCCCGTGCAAATCGCGCGATCGGGCGCTGCCGGGACCCTAGGCGTCGCCTGTCCGCCCGACGGCACTAAGCGGGTTTTCGATTGCCATGGCGGGGGGCCGGGTGTAGTGCCATGCCCTGTTTGGGGGTACCGTCGCTGATAAGGTGCCCTCATGTCGTCCTCTGCGCCCTATCCTCCCCGGCTCCTGTCGCTCGCCACGGCAGTCCCGCCCCATGTGCTGGAGCAAGAGGACGTGGTTCGGCGCGCCCGGCAGGTGTTCAACGGCCGGGCCCGCGACTTCGAGCGGCTGGTCCAGGTCTATGGCAATGCGGGGATCGAGCGGCGCTATTCGGTGGTGCCGATCGAATGGTATCTCGAGCCCCATGGCTGGGTTGAGAAGACCAGGCTCTTCCTCGACGGCGCCTTGAGCCTGCTCGAACGGGCGACGCGGTCAAGCCTCGAGCGCGCCCGTCTCGCGGTCGAGGACATCGATGCGGTCGTCGCGGTGTCCTCGACCGGCATTGCCACGCCGTCGCTCGATGCCTTGCTGATGGAGCGCCTGAGCCTCCGCCGCGACACCGCCAGGCTGCCGATCTTCGGCTTGGGTTGCGCCGGGGGCGTGGTGGGCCTGGGCCATGCGGCCACGCTCGCAGCCGCCAAACCGGGAAGCCGTGTGCTCTATCTCGTCGTCGAACTCTGTGGGATCACCTTCCGCACGACCGACACCTCCAAGAGCAACATCATCGCCACCGCCCTCTTCGGCGACGGTGCCGCCGCAGCCGTGATCTCGACCGAGGGCGATGGCCCCGCCCTCACCCATTCCGGCGTCCACACCTGGCAGAACACCCTCGACGTCATGGGCTGGCGGGTCGAAGAGGATGGGCTCGGCGTGCTGTTCAGCCGCGATATTCCGGCCTTGGTGCGCAGCGAGTTCGGGCCGGCGGTGATGGCGTTTCTCGCCCGCCACGGCAAGCGCCTTGCCGATATCGACAGCTTCGTTTGCCATCCCGGCGGGGCCAAGGTGATCGCCGCCTTGGAAGAGACCTTCGGGCTCCAGGAAGGCGGCCTCGCCCATGCGCGCTCGGTGCTCCGGGACTACGGCAACATGTCGGCCGCCACGGTCCTCTTCGTGCTCGAGCGCACGCTCGCCGCCGCCGATGGCCCGCGCCATCTCCTGAGCGCGCTCGGGCCGGGCTTCAGCGCCGGCTTCCTCACCCTCGAGCCGGCATGATCCTCTACGCCGTGCTGGCGCTCGTGGCCGTGCAGCGCTTGGCCGAGCTGGCATATGCCCGGCGCAACGGGGCGCGGCTCATCGCTGATGGCGGCGTCGAGCATGGCAGCGGCCACTATCCCCTGTTCGTGCTTCTGCACGGCGCCTGGCTGGCCGCCATCGCCGTGCTGGTCCCCGCCGATGCGAGCCCGTCCTGGCCGCTCCTAGGCCTCTATCTCGCCTTGCAGGCCTGGCGGATCTGGGCCATCCGCAGCCTCGGGGTCTACTGGACCACCAGGATCATCGCCGTGCCCGGGGCGAGGCTGGTTCGCACCGGCCCCTACCGCCTGATGCGCCACCCGAACTATGCCGGTGTGGCCATCGAGATCCCGCTCCTGCCGCTTGCCTTCGGTGCTTGGAGGCTCGCGCTCAGCTTCGGGCTGGCCAATCTCCTGCTGCTGGCTTGGCGCATTCGCGAGGAGGAGCGCTGGTTGGCGCCGCGGCGGGCACTCTGATGCGAGCGGAGCGGCTATACTGGAATGAATTCGCTTGAGGACGCGCCATGACCGCCCGCGCCGCCCGTGCCAACGACGCCTATCCCGATTTCGGTTCCGCCATCCAGGGCGCCTTCGCCTTGGATCCGGAGGTGGCCCACCTCAATCACGGGAGCTTCGGAGCGACCCCACGGAAGGTCATGGCGGCACAGGACGAGTGGCGTCGCCGCATGGAGCTGTCGCCGACCGGGTTTTTCAGCCGCGAGCTTCCCGGCGCCTTGCGCCATGCGGCGCAGCGGCTTGCCGGCTACGTCGGCGCCCGCGGCGAAGATCTCGCCTTCGTCGACAATGCCACCACCGGCGCCGCCGCAGTCTTGTGGTCCCTCGGGCTGGCGCCGGGCGACGAGGTGCTGATCAACGATCAGACCTACAACGCGGTGAAGAACGCGGTGCGGCACGTCGTCGATCGCGCCGGTGCCAGCATGGTCACCGTTACCCTGCCCTTTCCCGTTGCCGATGCGGATGAGATCCTGGCGGCGTTCACCGCCGGGCTCACCTCCCTGACCAAGCTCGCGATCATCGATCACATCACCTCGCCGACCGCCATCGTCATGCCGATCCGGCGGATGGTGGAGGCGTGCCGCAAGGCAGGCGTGCCGGTCTTCGTCGATGGCGCCCATGGTCCGGGACAAGTGCCGCTCGACCTCGGCGCTCTCGGTGCGGATTGGTATACCGGCAACGCGCACAAATGGCTCTGCGCGCCGAAAGGGGCAGCGCTTTTCTGGGCCCGTGCCGATCGCCAGGCGGGGCTGCATCCCGCGGTCATCTCCCATGGCTATGGCTCGGGCTTCGCCGCGGAATTCGATTGGACCGGAACCCGCGATCCCTCCGCCTATCTCGCCGTCCCCGCCGCGCTCGATTTCCGCGAAGCGCTCGGCGACGAGCGGGTGCGCCGATACAACCATGAGCTCGTGCTCGCCGCCGCCGAGGCCTTGGCGCGGCGCTGGGGCACGCAGACCGGCGCGCCGTGCGAGCTCACGGGATCGATGGCCGTGGTGCGCCTGCCGGAACGATTTGCGCCGGAACGGGTGAGCGCTGCCGCCGTGCGCTCCGCGCTTGCCAGAGACTGGCGGATCGAGGTGCCGCTCAACCGGCTCGCCGGCGCGCTCTGGGTCCGCATCTCCGCCCAGGTCTACAATGAGATGGCCGACTACCATCGCCTCGGTGAGGCGATCGAGCGGATGCCGGATCTCTAATCCTTAGGCCGATGGTTGACGTCTTCCAGACCAAGTCGTTTCGCCCCGGACAGGTGATCATCCGCGACGGCGAGGCCGCCGATTGTGCCTATCTCATCGAGCGCGGTCGGGTGGAAATATTCAAAATAATCAATGGTGAACGCTCTGTTCTTGCGAGCTTGGAAGAAGGCGCCATCTTCGGCGAGATGGCGCTGGTTGACGACCAGCCGCGGAGCGCCTGCGCGGAAGCGGTTGTGGCCACGATCGCCTTGGTGATCGACCGTCACGTCTTGGAGGCGGCGATCCAACAGTCCCATCCGGTGGTGCGAGCGCTGCTGCACGCTTATATCCGCCACCTCCGCAAGTCCGGCTGAAGCGCCGGGCCCGCCGCCTGGAGCGCTTCGCCGTTGTCAGCCCCGGGCAAGGGTGCGAGGCTGCCTCGCCCACCCCTCCGGAGATCCGCCCCGACGATGCTCGCCAATCAAAGACATCTCTTCGACATTCCCGACGACGTCACCTACATCAACTGCGCCTATCTCTCGCCCTTGCTGAAGAGCGTGCGCGACATCGGACGCTGGGGCATCGAGCGCAAGGTGCATCCCTGGACCATCGAGCGGCGGCACTTCTACGAGGATGTCGAGCGCGCCCGCAGCCTTTTCGGCCAGCTCATCGGCGCCACGGGCGACGACGTGGCGATCGTCAACTCGACCAGCTACGGCATCGCCACCGCCAGCCTCAATCTCACTCTGGCCAAGGGCCAGACCATCGTCATGCTCGAGGGCGAGCATTCCTCGACTATCTATGAGTACCGGCGCCGGGCGCAGGCCGCCGGCGGCAGCACCGTGGTGGTGCCACGCCCGGCCGACGGCGACTGGACTGCCGCCGTGCTCGAGCGCATCAGCAGCACGACCGGCTGGGTCGGCGTGCCCAATTGCCATTGGAGCGATGGCGGCCTTCTCGATCTCGTTGCCATCGGCAAGCGCGCGCGTGAGGTCGGCGCCTACTTCATCGTCGATGCGACCCAGTCCTTAGGCGCGCTGCCCCTCGACGTCGCTTCCGTGCAGCCGGACTACCTCGCCTGCTCGGCCTACAAGTGGCTGCTCTCGCCCTACACCCTCGGCTTCCTCTACGTCGCACCTCAGCACCAGAACGGCGTGCCCTTGGAGCATCACGGCTTCAGCCGCGCCGGGGTGGAGAGCGAGCCGAGCCCGAAGGGCTATCCCGAGGCCTTCGCCGCCGGCGCCAGGCGCTACGACATGGGCGAGCGCAGCAACTTCATCCAGCTCCCCATGGCCAATGTGGCGATGGAGCAGCTTTTGGCGTGGACGCCGCGCGCCATCGCCGATGCCATCGAGCCGATGACCGATCGCATCGCCGAGCACGCCGCCATGCGCCAGCTCCCGGTTCCACCCAAGCGGCATCGGGCGGCGCATATGATCGGTGTCGGCTTCAAGGGCGGCCCGCCGGAGGGCCTGATGGAGCGCCTGCAGGCGCGAAAGGCCTATGCCAGCATCCGCACCGGGGCGTTGCGCATGAGCCCGCATGTCTACAACTCGGTCGAAGAGGTCGACCGCTTCTTTGCCGTCTTCGACCGGGTCGTCACCGGCTGATATGACCCTCACCCCGGCCTTCTATTCGGTTTCCGGCGGCAAGCCTTACTTCCCGAAAGGTCTCTTCGGCATCCAGAGCCACGTCGTGCGCTACGTCTTCATGCAGGCGACGGTGCATCTCCTGGCCAAAGCCGGGCCCGGCGTTCCCTTGCGGATCCTTGAAGTCGGTTCCTGGGTCGGCGCCTCGGCGCTGACCTGGCTCTTCGGCCTCGACCAATATGCCGGCGGCAAGGGCACCGTGTTCTGCTGCGATCTGTGGGAGCCCTATCACCCGATCGACGAGCGGCGGCGCGGCTTGATCGGAGGCGCGCTGCCCGAAGACGATCCGGCCTTGGCCATGGAGGTGGCGGCCAATGCCGGCATACCGTTCGAGCTGTTCATCTACAACGTGAAGGTCGCGGGCGGCGGCGATCGGGTCGTCGCCATCAAGGCGCGCAGCGACCAGGCGCTGCCGGCCTTGGCCGATGCCTCCTTCGACCTCGTTTATGTCGACGGCGACCATCGCATGGACGCGGTCAGAGGCGACGTGGCTCAAGGCCAGCGGCTGGTGCGCCCCGGAGGCATCCTGTGCGGGGATGATTTCGACGAGCCCCTGGAAGCGGTCGATGCTGCATTCGCCCGGGCGCAGACCGAGGCTGACTGGCTGAGGGATCCGAAATCCGGCAAGGGCTTTCATCCCGGCGTGACCGTCGCCTTGGCCGACGCCTTCGGCTCGGTTTCCGCCTATGGCGGCTATTGGCTGATGCGGAAGACGGACACCGGCTGGGAAAAGGTCGATCTCGCCGGCCAGCCCGTGCGGTTTCCACCGCACGTGCAGAGCGAGATCGATCCCGAGCAGGTGCAGAAGATCCTGTGAGCGGCGCAAGCTTGCCTCGGCGGAGCGTGCTTGTCGGCTGCAGCGTCCTCTTGGTGACCGGTTTCGCGCTCGGCCATGGCGGCGGGGCGGCGGCCGAGATGGTGGATGCCCCGGGCGGTCTCGCCCTCGGCGGCTACGATGTCGTCGCCTATTTCACCGACGACAAGCCGGTCCGCGGCTTGGCGGAATTCGCCAGCGTCTTTCAAAGCGTGACCTACCGCTTCCGCAGTGCCGCCAACCGCGACCGCTTCCTTGCGGACCCGCTCCGCTATCTGCCGGCCTATGGCGGATACTCGGCCTATGGCGTCGCCAATGGCGTGCTGGCACCGGGCGATCCCGAGCAGTTCGCCATCGTCGAGGGCAGGCTCTACGTCAACTTCAGCAAGAGCGTGCACAGCCAGTGGCTGCGCGATCCCGCCTTCTACATCGCGCGTGCCGATCAGAACTGGCTCACCTTGCGCTAAGAGAAGGCCGAAATCTGCGGCGCCTCGCATTTTAGAAAAATCGTAAGATTAACAGTCATCTGCACATCGAATAGGCACGTCAAAATATTGAGATCGAGCCCGGTCGAATTTAAGCTCTGAGCAACCCAATCTTCAGCCCAGAACCATGACCACAACGATCACCGTCGACCTTTCGAAAGCCATCAGCCGCGCCATCAAAGCCGCCATCGACGAAGGCCTCGGCACCTTCGCTCAGAATGCGGCGGCCGTGGCGGTGGTGCGCAAGGCGCACCCCGAGCTCGGTTCCGATTCAGCCTTGGCGGTCGTGCTCCGCTGGCGGAAGAGCAAGTAGACCTGTCTCCTAGCCGCGGCCGACGAACGGCATCTTCGTCGCCATCACCGTCAGGAACAGCACGTTCGCATCGAGCGGCAGGCCGGCCATGTAGACGACGGCGCGGCCAACGTTGTCGGCGTTCATCGTCGGCTCGACCATGACCGTCCCGTTCGGCTGCGGCACGCCTTTGGCCATTCTCTGGGTCATCGGCGTCGCCGCATTGCCGATATCCACCTGACCGCAGGCGATGTCGTATTTGCGGCCGTCGAGCGCCGTCGATTTGGTCAAGCCGGTGATCGCGTGCTTAGTCGAGGTGTAGGGCACCGAGTTCGGCCTCGGAGTATGCGCCGATATGGAGCCGTTGTTGATTATGCGGCCGCCGCGGGGCTTCTGCGCCTTCATGATCTTGATGGCTTCCTGAGTGCAGAGGAACGGCCCGGTCAGGTTGGTGTCGACCACGGCCTTCCACTGCTCATAGGTGAGATCTTCCATCGGCACCGGCGGCGCGCCGATGCCGGCATTGTTGAAGAGCACGTCGAGCCTGCCGAAGGCCTTCTTGGCCTGGGCGAAGAGCGCCTTGATCGATGCCGGATCGCGGACATCGGTCGGCACCACCAATGTCTTCGACCCGGTTTTCTTGCCGAGCTTGGCGGTCTCCGCGAGCGCATCCTGGCGGCGCCCGGCGAGCGCCACGGCATATCCCGCGCCAAGCAGCGCCAGCGCCACCGCTCTCCCCACGCCCGACCCCGCACCGGTGACGATCGCGACTTTGCTCGACTTGGCCATCTCTAGGGCTCTCCTTTGCAGGGTTTGCGTGCGGGTCCGCGTGGAGGAGGACAGTAGGGCGGAGCCCGGAACTTGCGCAAGCGGCCGCTCGACCGCTCACCCTGGGCTACGGCGATCCCGGACGGGAGAAATCGAGCATCCGGACGCTGCTGACGATTGCCGCGCCGAGCGCGAAGGCGGCGGCGGTTAAAAGCGCGATGGTGGTCCCCTCCTCCGGCCACAGGCCGAAGAGGACGGCTACCAGGGCTGTCCCGGTGGTTTGGCCGAGGAGCCGCGCGGTTCCCAGCATGCCGCTGGCGCCGCCGCTCCGCTCCTTCGGCGCCGCGGTGATGATGGTGCGGTTGTTGGGCGATTGAAAGAGCGCGAAGCCGAGACCGCAGACCGCCATGCGCCAGACGATATCGGCGCTGCTTGGATGCATGGGCAAGACCGCTAGAGCCAACAGGCCGGCAGCGAAGATTGTGAGCCCGATGCCGCCCAAGAGGCCGGCATTGTGCCTATCGGCGAGGCGTCCGGAAATCGGCGCCACCATGGCCACGGTCAAGGGCCAGGCGGTCATCAGCAATCCGGTCTCCACCTGGGTGCGGCCCAGCACGTTCTGCAGATAAAACGGCAAGGAGACGTAAGCCATCATCTGCGCGGCGAAAGAGCAGGTCGAGGTGGCGATCGACAAGGCAAAGACCGGCAGGCGCAGGAGATCGATCGGCAGCAAGGGTGCGGCGCGGGAGAGCTGGCGCAGCACGAGCGCGGTGCCGAGCGCCAAAGCGGCCGCGAACTCGATGACGACGAATAGCTCGCCTTCGCCATGGCCGATGCCGTCGAGGCCGATGATGAAGAGGCCGAAGGTGAGCGCGTTCAGGAGCGCGCTGCCGAGATCGAAGCGTCGGGGCGATGCCGGCGTGCGGGGCAAGGAGCCGGAGGCGAGGAACGCCAAGAGGCCGATCGGGACATTGACGGCAAACAGCCACTGCCAAGGTGCCACCGCCAGAATGGCCGAGGCCACGCTCGGGCCGATCGCCGAGGATAGGGCGACGACCAGCGCGTTGACGGCGACGCCGCGTCCCAACATGTGCCGTGGATAGACGAAGCGGAGCAAGGCCGAGTTGACGCTCATGATACCGGCGGCGCCGACGCCCTGCAGCACGCGGGCGGCAGTGAGCTGGGTCAGGGAGTCGGAGATGGCGCAGCCGAGCGAGAACACCGTGAACAGCACCAGGCCGGCGCGGTAGATGCGGCGGTAGCCGTAGATGTCACCGGCCGATGCCAGCGGCAAGAGCGACATGGTGATCACCAGCTGATAGGCGTTCACCACCCAGATCGAGGCCGCGTCGCTCGTGTGCAGATCGCGCGCGATGGTCGGGAGCGCCACATTGGCGATGGCGCCGTCCAGGACCGCCAGCGTGATCCCGAGCGCGATCGCGATGATGGCCCGGTAGCGCTGCGGCGTCGGCAGGCCGTCATCGGCCGTCATCGAGGCGGGAGGCGGTCAAGCATGCGCGGCAACAATCCATGAGTGGCGGTGCCTTGGCAACCCGGCACAAGCGCCCTTGCCGCCGCCATCCGGCGGATCCCGGTCCGCGGTGACGTCAATGCCCGGATCGCGTGCACACCTGACGAAAAAACGGGCATCCGCACCCGCTTGTCCCCCGCAAGCGACCCGACCTAAGCTGCGTCATGCTGCGCTTCCTCGCACGACGGCTGATTCTGGCGCTGTTGGTGGCGCTGACGGTGCTGACCGTCAGCTTCGCCTTGACGCGGTTGTCGGGCGATCTTGCCATCGCCATCGCCGGCGCCAATGCCACGGCGGAAGACCTGGCGATGGTGCGTGAGCAATACGGGCTCAATCGGCCTTTGCCGCTGCAGTTCGCCGATTGGGCGAGGCGGGCGGCCACCGGCGATCTCGGACAGTCCTATTTCTACAAGGGCAGCGTCGCCGGCCTGATCGGCGAGCGCCTGCCGATCACGCTGACCTTGGGCCTGGTCGGGCTGGCGATCGCGCTTTCGACCGCCCTCCCCTTGGGAATTCTGGCTGCCATGCGCGAGAACACCGCGGTCGACCGCGCCATCGGTCTGGTGGCGCTCTTGGGCCAGGCGATGCCGAGCTTCGTCCTTGGCCTCACCTTGATGATCTTCCTCGGCCTCAAGCTGCAATGGCTGCCGATCTCCGGGACCGGCACCTGGCAGCATTACGTCATGCCGGGCGTGGTGCTGGCCTTCACCGCCATTCCCGCGCTCCTGCGCCTGACCCGCACCGGCATGATCGAGGCCCTGTCCGCGGACTACATCCGCACCGCGCGCGCCAACGGCATCGGGCGGGCCAGCATCGTGCTGAAGCACGCGCTCCGCAACGCGGCCATGCCGGTGGTCTCGATTGCCGCCGTGCAGCTCGGCTTCATGCTCGGCGGGTCGATCGTCATCGAAGTGGTATTCGCTCTGCACGGGGTGGGCTATCTCGGCTGGGAATCGATCACCAAGAACGATTTCCCGGTGGTGCAGGCGGTCGTGCTGCTGCTTGCCAGCATCTACATCCTGTTGACCTTGCTGGCCGACATCCTGAACGCGGTCCTCGACCCCAGGCTGCGCACGGCATGACCGACATTCCCGTCACCGGCATCGTCCTGCTGCCGCGAAGCAGCCGTCCAGCGCTGCGCAATGTCGGCATCGTCTTGGGCGCGGTCATCGTCGGCTGCGTGGCGTTCATGGCGGTGTTCGCCCCGCTGCTGGCACCCCACGACCCCTTCGTCCAGGACCTGACCCGGCGCCTGGTGCCGCCGATGTGGATGCTGAAGGGGACCCCCGACCATTGGCTCGGCACCGATCAGATCGGGCGCGACTATCTCTCCAGGCTCATCTACGGCGCGCGCATCTCCATGCTGATCGGGCTTTTGACGGTGATCACCTCGGGCATCATCGGCACCAGCCTGGGCGTGCTCGGGGGCTTCTTCGGCGGGCGCGTCGATGAGGTCGTTCTGTTCGCCATTACCTGCCGCTTGGCCACACCGCTCATCCTGGTGGCCCTGACCGCCGTCTCCCTCGTCGGCAGCTCCTTGACCGTGGTCGTGCTCACCCTCGGCCTCCTGCTCTGGGACCGCTTCGCCGTGGTGGCGCGGGTCACCACCATGCGCGTGCGCACTCTCGACTACATCAGCGCCGCCCGCGCCGCCGGCTGCTCGACTTTTTATATCCTGACGCGCGAAGTGCTGCCCAACATCGCCAGTCACCTCGCCGTCGTGGCGACGCTCGAGATGGCGCTCGCCATCCTGCTCGAAGCCGCCTTGTCCTTCCTCGGCCTCGGCGTGCCGCCGCCCTTGCCGTCATGGGGGCTGATGATCGCCCAGGCGAAGGATTACATGTTCTTCAGCCCCTGGGTCGTCATGATCCCCGGCTCGGCGCTCTTCTTGCTGGTGCTCGGCATCAACCTGCTCGGCGACGGCTTGGGTCACATCCTCGGCACGGATCGGCGGTAGCGGTCGATGACCGCCGTTCTCGACGTAAGCGAGCTTTCGATCACCTTTGGCGGCCGCGTCGCCGCCGTCCGCGGCGCCTCGCTCGCCATCGAGCGGGGAGAGACGCTGGGCCTCGTGGGCGAGTCCGGCTGCGGCAAGTCGGTCTCGGCCCTGGCGGTGATGAACCTGTTGGCCCGGGGTGCCGAGCGCAAGGCCGGCCATATCCGTTTCCACGACACCGACCTCCTCGGCCTTTCCGAGCGGCAGATGGCCCGCATCCGCGGCGACCGGGTGTCGATGATCTTCCAGGAGCCGATGACCAGCCTCAACCCGGCCTACACCGTCGGCTCGCAGATGGCCGAGGTGCTGCGCCGGCACCGCGGCGCCGGACGGGCCCAGGCGCTGGATCGCGCCGCCCTGCTCCTGGAGCGGGTCGGCATCACCGCGCCCGGACTGCGCCTCGGCCAATATCCCCATCAGCTCTCCGGCGGGCTGCGCCAGCGGGTGATGATCGCTATGGCGCTCATGTGCGAGCCCGAGCTGTTGATCGCCGACGAGCCGACGACGGCGCTCGACGTCACCATGCAGGCGCAGATCCTGCGTCTCTTGATCGGGCTCCAGCGCGAGCTCGGTCTGGCGGTCCTGCTCATCACCCATGATCTGGGCGTGGTCGCCCGGGCCTGCGACCGGGTCTCGGTCATGTACGCGGGCGAGATCGTCGAGAGCGGCTCGGTCGCTGCGGTCTTCGCCAATCCGACCCACCCCTACACCCGCGGGCTCATGGAATGCGTCCCGGCTCCGGGCAAACGCCACCGCGAGGAGCGGCTCGGCAGCATTCCGGGCGTGGTGCCGCGCATACCACCCGGCTTTCTCGGCTGCGGGTTCCGCGACCGCTGCAGCGAGGCGGTTGCCGCCTGCGCCCTCTCAGCGCCCAGAAGGCAAGCCGGGCCGGAACACGCCTATGTCTGCCGGCTCGATCCGGGATGGGAGATAGCGTCGCCCGCTGCCTTCGCCGGCAACCAGCCGGCGCCCGCCGCCCGCAAGTCAAACCGGCCGGCCGGGGAACCACCCGCGATCGAGCTCAAAGCCGCCACGCGCGCCTTCCGCATCGGCGGCGGCGTGCTGCAGCCGAGCCGAAGCCTGATCGCCGTCGACGAGGTGAGCCTCTCGGTCGCTGCCGGCGGCGTGCTCGGCATCGTCGGCGAGTCCGGCTGCGGCAAGTCGACCCTGGCGCGCCTCATGCTGGGACTGCTGCCGCCCAGCGCCGGCGAGGTGCTGGTCGAGGGGCGCGTGCTCACGGCGATGGACCGGCGCGAGCGGGCGCGCATCATCCAGCCGGTGTTCCAGGACCCCTTCGGCTCGCTCAATCCCCGAAGGCGCGTGCGCGATATCGTGGCGCTGCCGCTGACCGCCCAGGGCGAGATGCCGGGGAAAGCCGTGCTCGACCGGGTCGAGGAAATGCTGGGCCGCGTCGGCCTCCCCGGCGACATGGCCGAGCGCTATCCGCGCGAGCTTTCCGGCGGCCAGCGCCAGCGCGTCGCCATCGCCCGGGCGCTGGTCTTGCGGCCGCGCATCGTCATCTGCGACGAGCCGACCTCGGCCTTGGACGTGTCGGTGCAGGCGCAGATCCTGAACCTGCTCGCCGATCTCCGCCAGGATCTCGGTCTGACTTATGTGTTCATCAGCCACAATTTGGCGGTGGTCGAGCACATCGCTACCGAGGTTGCGGTCATGTATCTCGGGAGGATCGTCGAGCGACGCCCGGTGGACGCCCTCTTCCGCTCGCCCCGGCATCCCTACACCAAGGCGCTGCTCGCCTCGGTGCTGACGCCGGAGCCGGGACTCGGCATCCCCGATATGCGGCTGGGAGAAACCTATCCGGACCCGGCCAATCCGCCCTCCGGTTGCCGCTTCCATCCCCGCTGCGCCATCGCCATCGAGCGCTGCCGCACGGAGTCGCCCCTGCTCAGACCATCCGGCGGCGGCTTGGCCGCCTGCCATTTGGCCGAGGCGTAGGTGCGGAAATTCGTGCTTGATGAGCGCCGCGACATGCCCCCACCCCAGCCCTCCCCCGCCTCCCGGCGAGGGAGGGAGCAGGCGATAGTCACTCCCTCCCCCACGCATGTGGGGGAGGGTTGGGGTGGGGGCTCTTGAAGGCTCGTTATTTCCAGCTCGACACGAACCAGCGCGGCATCTCGTCCCGGTCGGGCTTGAAGTTGAGGTCCTTGGAGACCGCGTAATATTTGACGTCGGTCGCCAGCGCCGTCCAATAGGCCTGCTCGGTCACCCGCTTGATCAAGGCGCCATAGGCGCGCTTGCGGGCTTCCACATCGTTGGTCGATCCGCCCTGCTCCACCAGCTTCTGCGCCTCCGCGTCGTGGGCAAAGTCGAAGGTGCCGCCGCCGTAATAGACCGGGAAGATCGCCGACACGTCGTTGACGGAGTTCGAGCCCCAGCTCCCGATATTGATCGGCACATCGCCCTTCTCCAGGCGCTGGATGACTGCGCCGACCTGAAGCTGGCTGACCTTGGCCTTGATGCCGACCGCTCCCAGATAGTTCTGCACCGCGGCGATCCAGGTATCCAAGGAGTAGCTGACGAGCTCGGTCTCGAAGCCGTTGGGATACCCTGCTTCCGCCAGGAGCTGCTTCGCCTTGGCCGGGTCGTAGCGGTATTTGACCGCCATCTCCTGCAAGCAGCCGAACTGCGAAGTGTAGCAAGGCGCGTCCAGCGGCTTCGAGTCGCCCTGCACCATCTGCTTGGCGAAGGTCTCGCGGTCGACGGCGTAGAGCACCGCCTGGCGGACCTTCACGTTGGTGAAGGGATTGTTGGCGCCGCTGCGGCCGGCGGCGTCCATCTGCAGGTAGTTGACCCGCATCGACTCCGAGCGGATCGCCTGCAAGGTCGGCACCCGGCCGATGTTCTCGAACTGGTCGGCGTTGTAGTTCCAGATCCAATCGGCGCGGCCGCCCAAAATCTCGGCGAGCTCCGTCGCCGAGTCCGCGACCTCGACGATGGAGACCTTGCCGATCTTGGCACGGCCCTTCGGGCTGCCTTCGTAGTACTCATCGAAGCGGACAAGGTCGATCTGCTTCACCCCGTCGACCTTGACGGTCTTGTACGGCCCGACGCCCATCGGCGCCTTCGAGAAGCCTTCCGCGCCGACCTTCTCGCGATAGGCCTTGGGATAGATCGGGGTGATCATCGAGAAGAATTCCAGCGCCGCCGGCGTCGGCTTCTTCAAATTGATGCGGACATGATTGTCGTCGATCTTCTCGGCGTTGCGGATCCACGAATAGTTGCTCGGCACCGAAACCTTGCCCTCGGGCGAGGAAATCAGGTTCAAGGTGTAGACCACGTCATCGGCCGAGAACGGATCGCCGTTGGGAAATTTTACCCCCTTGCGGAGCTCGAACTCGAGCTTGTCCTCGTCCACCTGCTTCCAGGAGGTGGCGAGCAGCGGCTTGATCTGGAAGCTGTCGGGATCGCGATAGACCAGCGCGTCCATGGTGTGCTGCTGGAAAATAATCCCGGTCCTGAGCGAGTTGTAGTAGGGATCGACGTTGGGAATGGCGTCGCGCCAGACCACGGTCAGCGTGTCGTTCGCCTTCCCGGCTTGAGCCGCGCCGGCGAACAGCCCCGCCGCCGTCGCCATGAGAATGCCGATCAGCCTTGAGCGATTTGTCATGGATCACCTCCCGGTCCGATGGGAGGGAACAGTAGGATAGAGGCACCCCGCCAGCAAGGCGCCCGGTGGCGCGCATTTTTGCGGCAGATGCCGTTCTTTTCAGCCCGCTTTCAGGCGATACGGCCGCACCCAAATTGTGGTCGAATGTCTGGCCGCCGCCCTCCCCCGAAATGGGTGCGTTTGCCCCGAGGGGTCGAGGACCGTCGAGAGGCGGGTGCTTCGAGGTGTTGGTGAGCCCGGAGGGGATCGAACCCTCGGCCCTCTGATTAACGCACCACTTCGGCTTTCGCCGCCCCGTTTCGGGTTCGTGGTCCGGACTGTGCCTTGACCTTGCGCTTCTCGCGGTTAGGTCCCCGCCGTCCAGTCTCTACGGCTTCCCGCCGGGAACTCTTCCCCGGGGGCTTGCTCCGGCGTTGCCGTCGCCATGACGCGGACGGGTTCACCGGCTTTGACGGGTTCTACCTCGGCGGTTTCCCGCCGGGCACTCCTATCGAAGTCAGATGCTCTACCGCTGAGCTACGGGCTCCAACACGGGGGCAGTGATTAGCACTTCCCAATAGCCGACGCTAACACTTCGATGGATCCGCCCGCGCTGGATCCCTTGGGGGCCCGCCCATGCCGGAGGCTGCCTGCCCCGATTGCCCATGCTATGTTCCAAGCAAGGCCTTGGCGGGGGCTCCCATAGCTATGAGCGGAACACTGGGCATCGCCATCCAACCCTTGAGGGTGGCCGATTCGAACGCCGAAGCGGTGCGCTTGACCGAATACTGGAGTGCGCGCTGCGAGGGCCGGGCCATGCCGGCGAGGCGCGATCTCGACGTGGTTGAGATGCGCGATTGGCTCGGCCGTCTCAGCCTTTATGAGGTGCTCGGCGACGGCGACATGTGGTGTCGGCTCCGTGGCAGCACCATGTGCACCATCCCGGTGCCCGGCCATGACAGCGACGGCGTCCTGGTGAGCCGGACCCAGCCCCATTCCTTCGCCGAAATGGGCCTCCGCCATTACGCCGAAACCCATGCGCTGGCGGAGCCGACCTGCTATCGCATCGAGCTCAGCTTCGACGGCCTCACCTACCGCTACGACCGCCTCGCCTTGCCGCTGGCCAGCGACGGTGTGCTGCGCCCGATGGTCATGACTTTCATCAAATGCGACGTGCGCCGGGCGCGCGCCTTCTGGGAGCGCTATCAGGAAGCCGGATTGGCGCTGACGAGTTAGCGCGGGCCATGACATGCCCCCACCCAACCCTCCCCCACCTCCGGCGGGGGAGGGAATGACGGCACGCGCACGCCCCTTCTCCCGTGCGCTAGAGTCCGATCCGGTTGGAAGGAATCGCCTGAGGCCCCTCGCCCGCAAAGCGGGGTCGGGGCCGCGAAGAGCGGACCGACGAGGGGCCCGCGCGTCAGCGCGGGAGGGTGAGGGTGTCCGAGGCGTCGGTCGGTGCCGAAATAGCGTCCCGCAATTCGCGCAAGACCGCATGGGCAACGCCCTGAGGATTGGCGCGAATGTCGTATTCCAAATCCGCGGCCCTCACCCTCCCAGCCCTCACGGGCTGGGTCCCTCGTCGGTCCGCTCTTCGCGGCCCCGACCCCGCTTCGCGGGCGAGGGGTCTAGGAACGATGCGGGTTCATTGGCTGATCCCACCTCATCGGATCAGACTCTAGTGCGGGAGGTCATCCTCGGTCGTGAAAAACCGGCTGCAGACTTGAGCGATCAGCTATAGGTCGGCGTCTGCTTGGCGCGGGCTTGCTCGCCCGGCGCATCGAGCGCGAAGCGGTGCGCCAGGCGCTCGACCACGCGCGGGCTCACGAACGGGCTGACATCGCCGCCCAGCCGGCCGATCTCCTTGACCAGGCGCGAGGAGATGAACTGGTGGCTCTCCGAGGACATGAGGAACACCGTCTCGATCTCGGTATTGAGCCTGGCGTTCATGCCGGCCAACTGAAACTCGTATTCGAAGTCCGAGACCGCACGCAAACCGCGGAGGATGAAGGCCGCGCCGACCGACTCCGCGAATTTGATCAGCAGGTTGTCGAACGCCTTGACCTCGATCCGGCTCGCCTCGCCATTGGCCATGGCGGCGATCTCGTCGCGCACCAGCTCGACCCGCTCGCCGATGGAGAATAATGGTCCCTTGCCGGCGTTGCCGGCGACCGCGACGATCAGCCTGTCGCACACCCGGGTCGCGCGCCGGATGATGTCTATATGGCCGTTGGTGATCGGATCGAAGGTGCCGGGATAGACGCCGACGCGCTCGGTGCTCATGCGCCTTCTCCTTCCGGCGGCGGCTCGGACGGAGTCTCTTCCGCGCCCTCGCCGTTGCCGTTGGTTTCACCGGTATCCGGCAGATGGCTGACGGAAACCACCCGCTCGCCCTCCTCGACCTTGAAGAGGGTGACGCCCTGGGTCTTGCGCCCGGCGATGCGGATGTCGTCGACCGGGCAGCGGATGAGCTGGCCGCGGTTCGTCACCAGCATGATCTGGTCGGTGCCGCCCACCGGGAAGCTCTGCACCAGCGGCCCGGTCTTGTCGGTCAGCTCCATATTGGCAATGCCCGTGCCGCCGCGGTTGGTGATCCGGTACTCGTAGGCGGAGCTGCGCTTGCCGAAGCCATTGGCGCTCACCGTGAGGATGAACTCATCCGCCGCGCCGAGCTCGGCCAGCCGCGTCTCGGAAAGCTGCACGGTCGGAACCTCGGGTGGCACCGTGTCGCTGTCCACGGGCTCCGCCTCGTTGCCGGCGCCGCGGCGGAGCAACGCGGCATGCCTGAGATAGGCGGCGCGCTCTTCCATCGCATAGTCGACGTGACGCAGCATGGAGAGCGAAATCACCTCATCGCCGTTCGCCAATTTGATGCCGCGCACGCCCGTCGAGTTGCGGGACGCGAACACGCGCACGTCGCTCACCTGGAAGCGGATGCACTTGCCGTTGCGCGTGGTCAGCAGCACGTCCTGATCCTCGCGTGCCGGCTGCACGCCGATCAGGCGCTCGCCTTCCTCCTCCAGCTTCATCGCGATCTTGCCGTTGGCCTTGACCGAGGTGAAATCGCCGAGCGCGTTGCGGCGCACATTGCCCTTGGAGGTGGCGAAATAGATCGTGAGATCCGACCAGGCGGATTCGTCCGTCGGCAGCGGCATCACGGTGGAGATCTTCTCTCCGGCTTCCAAGGGCAGGATGTTCACCATGGCCTTGCCGCGGGATTGCGGCGTCCCCAGGGGCAGCTTGTAGACCTTGAGCAGGAAGACGATGCCCCGCGAGGTGAAGAACAGCACCGGCGTGTGGGTATTGGCGACGAAGACCTCGCTGACGAAATCCTCTTCCCGCGTCGCCATGCCGGTGCGGCCGCGGCCGCCGCGGCGCTGGGCGCGATATGTGGACAGCGGCACCCGCTTGATGTAGCCGCCATGGCTGACGGTGATGACCATGTCCTCACGCTGGATCAGGTCCTCGATATCCTGGTCGGAGAGCGAATCCTCGAGCGTAGTGCGCCGCGGCGTGGCGAACTGCTCCTTGATCGCCACCAGCTCGGAGCGAAGGATGCCCATCAGCCGCTCCTGGGAGCCGAGTATGGTCAGGTATTCGGTGATCTGCTTGGCGATGTCGCCGAGCTCGATGGCGATCTTGTCGCGCTCGAGCCCGGTCAGCCGCTGCAGCCGCAGATCCAGGATGGCGCGCGCCTGCGCCTCGGAGAGCCGGTAGGTGCCGTCGACGATGCCGCGCTCGGGATCGTCGATGAGCCGGATCATCGGTGCCACCTCCTCGGCCGGCCAGGCCCGGGCCAGGAGCTCGGTGCGGGCGGCGGCCGGATCGGAGGCCTTGCGGATGAGCTGGATCACCGGATCCAGATTGGCGACCGCGATGGCAAGCCCGACCAATACATGGGCGCGCTCGCGCGCCTTGCTCAGCTCGAAGATGGTACGCCGGGTGATGACCTGCTCGCGGAACTGCACGAAGGCCTGGACGATGTCCCGGAGGTTCATCAGCTCCGGCCGTCCGCCGTTGAGCGCCAGCATGTTGACACCGAACGAGGTCTGCAGCGGCGTGAACTTGTAGAGCTGGTTCAGCACCACCTCTTCCACCGCGTCGCGCTTCAATTCGATCACCACGCGCACGCCGTCGCGGTCGCTTTCGTCCCGGAGCTCGGCGATGCCCTCGATGATCTTGTCGTTGACCACCTCGGCCATGCGCTCGATCAGCCGCGCCTTGTTCTGCTGGAACGGCACCTCGGTGACGATGATCGCCATGCGCTCGCGGCGGATCTCCTCCATATGCGTGCGCGAGCGCATGACGATGGAGCCGCGGCCGGTGCGGTAGGCCTCAACGATGCCGGCCTTGCCCATGATGATGCCGCCGGTTGGGAAATCCGGGCCGGGCACGTGCTGCATCAGCTCATCGATCGTGATCCCGGGATTGTCGACATAGGCGCAGCAGGCGTCGATGACCTCGCCCAGATTGTGGGGCGGGATGTTGGTCGCCATGCCGACGGCGATGCCGCCGGCGCCGTTGACCAGGAGGTTCGGGAACTCCGCCGGCAGGACAGTTGGCTCGCGGCCGGACTCGTCATAGGTCGGCTGGAAATCGACCGTTTCCTTGTCGATGTCGCGCAAAAGCGCTTCCGCCGAACGCGCCAATCTGGCTTCGGTGTAGCGCATCGCCGCCGGCGGATCGCCGTCCATGGAGCCGAAATTGCCTTGGCCGTCGACGAGCGGCAGACGCATGGAGAAGTCCTGCGCCATGCGCACGAGGGCGTCGTAGATCGCAAGGTCGCCATGGGGATGGAAGTTGCCCATGACTTCGCCCACCACCTTGGCGGCCTTGCGATAGGGCTTCGACCAGTCGTAGCCGCCCTCTCTCATGGCGTAGAGGATGCGTCGATGCACCGGCTTCAAGCCGTCGCGCACATCGGGCAACGCCCGCGCCACGATCACGCTCATGGCGTAATCGAGATACGAGCGGCGCATCTCCTCTTCGATGGTGACCGGCGCTATGTCGGAAGGCGGCAGCGGAGGAGTCGTCGTCACGAAGGGCCCATGCGTGCGTGGAAACGAAAGCGGAACCGCGGCTCAGATCGTCCAGTGTTCCAAGGTCTTGTTTCTAGCACATGTTGCACCTGCGAACAACTTTGCCCGAGTTCCGGGGAGGCTTCCCCGATACGACCCGACGGACCGTCATTCGCCTCGGATTTCCAATGCCTTATGCACCGATCCGACGATGCTGGAGCCGAGTTCCCGCACCGGCCCGCGCGCTCCCCTCATCCCTTCAAGGCGGCGGCGGTCAAGCCCTTGATGAAGTAGCGCTGCAGGAACACGAACAGGCAGGCGATGGGCAGCGTGGCGATGGTCGAGGCCGCCATCTCCGCACCCCACATCGGCGCCCGCTGATAGGGGACGGTGTAGTTGGTGAGACCGACCGCGAGCACGTTCAGCTCCCGGTCCTGGACGATGACCAACGGCCACAGAAACGCGCCCCAAGACCAGATGAAAACGATGATGGCGAGGCTGATCAGCGCCGGCTTGAGCAGCGGCAGCACGATCCGGAGGAAGATGTGGAACTCGGCGGCGCCGTCGATCCGCGCCGATTCCAGGAGCTCGTCCGGGAGTTCGGAGGCGTATTGGCGCATCATGAACACGCCGAAGGCGTTCATCATGCCGGGGATGATCAGGCCTGGATAGCTGTTCTCCCAGCCGAACGCCTTCACTTCGATGAATAGCGGCACCACCAGCACCTGGAACGGGATCATCAAGGTGGAGATGACGAAGAAGAACAGGAATGTGCGGCCGGGAAACCGGTATTTGGCGAAGCCGAATCCGGCGAGCGCGCCGAAGAACACGGTCACCGCGACATGGACGAGGGAGAACAGCGAGCTGTTGGCAAAGTAGTGCCAGAGCGGCGCGAACTCGGCGGCCTCGCGGAAGCGCTCCAGCCCCTGGAAGTCGTGCGGCAGCCAGTGAATGGGGATCGCCTGGATCTCCGGCTCGGCCTTGAAGGCCGAGGTCACCATGAACCAGATCGGAAAGGCGAACAGCGCCGCCACGCCGAGCGCGGCCGCGAACAGGATTCGCCTTCGGTGCGGGCTTGCGCCCGGAAGCTCAGTTGACACGGCGGTTGAACCAGAGCTGCACCGCGGTCAGTGCCAGGATGATCGCGAACATGACCACCGAAACCGCCGCGGCGTCGCCCATGCGGAAGTATTGAAAGCCGTATTTCAGCACGAGCAGCGCCAGCACCAGGGTCGAGTTGGCCGGGCCGCCGGGATCGGGTGCCAGCACATATTGCAGGGTGAAGGTTTGGAAGGAGTTGATGGTGCTGAGCGCCGCCACCAGCACGGCGGTCGAGCGCAGCTGCGGCAGATCGACATGCCAGAAGGTCTCGACCGCCGTCGCGCCGTCGATGCGGGCTGCCTCGTGCAGCTCCGGCGCGATGCCCGCGAGGCCGGCGAGCCAGATCAGCGCGAAGAATGGGATCACCGCCCAATCATGCACGGCGATCATCGCCAAGGGCGCCAGCACCGTGTCGGCGAGCCATCGGATCTCGCTGATGCCGTGAAACGACCCGGCGATCCAGGTGGCGATGCCGTTGGGATGCAGCAGCATGCGCCAGACCACCGCCACCACGACGACCGGCGGCAGGATCGGCAGGATGAAGACCGCCTGGAGAACCACGCGGCCGCGGAACGCCTGATCGAACAGGAGCGCCGCCAAGAGCGAGAGGACCCAGACCGGGACGGTGCTGCCGGCGACGAAGACGAGCGTATTGGCGAGCGCCCTCAGGAACAGCTTGTCGTCGAGGAGATTGCGGAAATTATCGAGCCCGACCCATTCCGGCGGATTCAGGAGGTCGTAGTCGGTCAGGCTCAGATAGAAGCCGAACAGCACCGGAAAGACACTGAACAGCGCGAAGAACACCACCACCGGGAGGACGAAGACCAGGCCCCACCATTTATGGTCGAGCGGTCTTCGTCCTTTCCGGGACATCGCCGGCCGGCTATTTGCGCATCGCTTCGAAGCGGGCCCTTTCGCGCTTCAGGGTCGCGTTCAGATCCTCGTTCACCGACGCCAGCACGGCCGGCACCGGCTCGGCGCCCTGAATAATCCGGTCGCGGCCGCGCAGGATGCCGTCGAGCACCTGGTCGAAGCCGACGACGCGGGGCGAGAATTTCGCCTTCTTCAGCTCGGTCAAGAACACTTGGCTGTTGGCGTCGCCGGCCTTCGCGGCGACCTCCTGCTTGGGTACGAACAGCCCGGCGCCGGCGAACAGCTCTCCGGCACGATCGACGTAGGATCGGGCGAGCTTCCACGCCGCCTTCTGCACGGCCGCCGACGAGCGGGCATTCACCATCATGTAGAACGCATAGGCGTCGAAGCCGCTGTCGTTGGTGGCATCGGCAAAGCGCGGCGCCGGCTGCACCGTGAAGTCGATCTTGGCATCCTTCATCTGGGGAATGCCCCAGATGCCCATGCTGCACTCGGTGGCGAGCTTGCCGCCGAGGAAATCCGTACGCGAATCGGTGTATTGCGGACCGCCTAGCTTCTGCTTGTTCGACCAATCCGCCAAGAATTGCATAACCTTCTGCCCCGCCGGCGTATCGAGGGTCGCCTTGTAAGCCTCCTCGTCCACCGCCTCGGCCTGACGCTGATGCATCAGCGAGTTGAGCGTGTTCCAGAAGGCGTTGCGATTGACCCAGTTGAAATCGAAGCCGCGGCGGATCGGCACGCCGTTGGTATCGCGCTTGGTCAGCTTCTCGGCGACCGATTGCATGGCTTCCCAGGTCTTCGGGAAGTCCTTCGCCGGATCGAGCCCCGCCTCCTTCCACAAGGCGTTGTTGGCGTAGCAGCCGTAGTTGCTGACCTCGGTCGGGATGCCGTAGGCCTTGCCTTGGAAGCGGATGCCCTCGAAGCCGCTCGAATACTGGCCGATGAGCGCCTTCTCCTCGGCGTAGCCCATGGCCGCGTAGTCGATGGGTGCGAGGATGCGGGCGTTGTAGTATTGCCCCACCAAGCCGGAATACTGGTTGAACAGGTCGGGCCCGGCCCCCGAGGCGAATGCGGTCAACAGCTTGGTCGGGTATTCCGCGACCGGAATCACCTCGTATTGAATCTTGACGTCGGGGTTGGCTTTCTCGAAATCGGCGATGATCGCCTTGTCGATGGCGATGCGCGGCGGGTGCTCGTGCATCCACATCTTGATGGTGACTTGCTGGGCGCCGGCCGGCGACGAGCCGATCGCGGCTGCCGATACGGCGATCGCCGCACCGGCGAGAAAACGCGCCAACAGCTTCCCGGGTTTCATTGTCGAACCTCCCTCCCTTGTTATTCAATTTGCGGCATTCTAGTCGCAGAGAAGCAGGGAACAACAGCCCTATGGCATGAGGCGAGCGGATTACCCGACCAGCATGCGGATGATCTGAATGAAGGCGACCGCGAGCAGCACCAGGCCGGCGAGCGTGCCGATGAGAAAGCCGACATGGCGACGGTCGGCCGCCTGGTAGTAGCCGCGCGCATAGACGATGCGGCCGACGACCCAGACCGCGCCGCCGAGCGCCGCCCAGCGGTCGCCGAGAGTGAACGAAGCCAGCCATAGGCTCGGCAGGAAGAAGACGATCTGCTCCAAGGTGTTCTGCTGCACCCGGAAGTACCGCTCGAAATCGGCATGCCCGGTGATCGCCGGAGCATCGATCTTGTATCGGCTGCGCGCTCGGCCGACCATGATCGACACGCCCAGCAGCACCAGCAAGGCCGCCACCGTGGCCAGCGCCGTCCACAGATAGCTCGCGAGCATCATCGATCCCCCTAACGTGTTTCTGGCGTCGGACTAGCGCGCCATCCGTCGCCTGAGATCGGCGACATGGGCGTCCTCGCCCCGCGATGACGCGGCGACGAGTTGGGCCGCCAGGGGCTGATCCAGCCCGATGAATACCGTGCCCGAGCGGTCGGCCCGCCCATAGGTCTCGGCGAACACCCCGGCCTGAATGCCGTAGACATCCTCGCCATTCTTGACCAGCACGCCGCCGGCTTCGATCGATTGCTGCTCGCCCCAGGGCGCCTTAAAGGTGACGCCTTCCTCGAGCAGAAACGCCTGCACCGTGCCTTTGGCGCGGTATTCCTCAGGGTTCGCCGGATCCTTCTCGTAAAGCCGCGGGAACCGATCGGCGGCAATGACGTAGCGCTCGCCGGCAGCGCCGGTGACGATCACGTCTCCGGGCTTGGCCCGGTTTTTGGTCTCAGGCTTGCCGGCGACGACGGTGACCACCTCCTGCTCCTTGTCGGCGATCAGGATGCTCTCGGCCTTGAGCCGGGCGGTCTTGCGAAAGAGCGGCGCACCGGCGAAATCCACGCCCTTCGCTTCGATCGCCTTGAAGCTGCCGGAGCCGGGGGGTTGCTGTGCCAGCGCCGCCCAGCTCAACGAGGCCAGGATCACCCCGGCCGCAATCAACCCACGTCCCATCGTTCGAGCCCTCCGTCGCCGCAACCTGCCGTTTTCAGAATGGAATTTCGTCGTCGAGGTCGGATTTGCCGCCGCCGCGCCCGCCCTGAGCACCGCCCGTCCCGGAGCCGGAGCCCGATCCGGAGCCCGATCCGGAGGACGGCTCGCCGCCGAAATCGCCGCCCGAGCCGCCGGTGTCACCGCGGCCATCCAGCATGGTGAGCTCGCCGCGATAGCGCTGCAGCACCACTTCGGTCGTGTAGCGGTCCTGACCGGATTGCTGATCCTGCCATTTGCGGGTTTGCAGCTGACCCTCGATATAGATCTTGGAGCCCTTGCGCAGATATTTCTCGGCGACGTCGGCGAGGTTCTCGTTGAAGATCACCACCCGATGCCACTCGGTGCGCTCCTTGCGCTCGCCGGTTCCGCGATCACGCCAGCTCTCCGAGGTGGCGAGCGACATGTTGACGATCTTCTTGCCGTCCTGGGTGTGGCGCACCTCGGGGTCGCGTCCGAGATTGCCGACGAGTATCACCTTGTTGACGCTACCAGCCATGGCGCCGCTATCCCTTGTTGCCGCATCCCTGATGACAGACTGGCGGACTCTACACGCAAGCCCCACGCCCTATCCAGAATCGATTCCGCCGCGGTCCGATTTTGGCGATCGGAACCCGCCTCACCGGTGCGGGGGCGGCAAAAACCTGAAGGCTGCTAAGGGAAAACCGGCTTACCCGGCAATCGATCTATCAGGAGTCGCCTCCGCCACCGGGGCACCCTATATTCAACCCGTTCCAGTGAACCCAGTTCGGCACATTTCGGCGGTCTAAGCCCGATGACTTCGAGCATCCGCGTTCGCGGCGCGCGCGAGCACAATCTGAAAAACATCGATGTGGACTTGCCGCGCGACAGCCTGGTGGTGATCACCGGGCTGTCGGGCTCGGGCAAGTCCTCGCTGGCCTTCGACACGATCTATGCCGAAGGCCAGCGGCGCTATGTCGAAAGCCTCTCGGCCTATGCCAGGCAATTCCTCGAGCTCATGGGCAAGCCGGATGTCGACCTGATCGAGGGCCTGTCGCCGGCGATCTCGATCGAGCAGAAGACCACTTCGAAGAATCCGCGCTCCACCGTCGGCACCGTCACCGAGATCTACGACTATCTCCGCCTGCTCTATGCGCGCGTGGGCGTGCCTTACAGTCCGGCGACCGGGTTGCCGATCGAGAGCCAGACGGTCTCGCAGATGGTCGACCGCATCCTCGCCATGCGCGAGGGAGCCCGGCTCTATCTCCTGGCCCCGATCGTCCGCGGCCGCAAGGGCGAGTATCGCAAGGAACTTTCCGACCTGCAGAAGCGCGGCTTCCAGCGGGTCAAGGTCGACGGCAAGCTCTACGAGATCGCCGAGGCCCCTGCCCTCAACAAGAAGCTGAAGCATGACATCGAGGTGGTGGTGGACCGCCTCGTGGTCCGCCCGGATCTCGGCAATCGCCTGGCCGATTCGGTGGAGACGGCGCTGGCCCTGGGCGAGGGTCTGGTCTTCGCCGAGAATGCCGACAATGGCGAGCGCACCACCTTCTCGGCCAAGTTCGCCTGTCCGGTCTCGGGCTTCACCATCGACGAGATCGAGCCCCGGCTGTTCTCCTTCAACAACCCCTATGGCGCCTGCCCGGCCTGCGACGGGCTCGGCACCAAGATGTATTTCGATTCCGACCTGGTGGTGCCGGATGAGCGGCTCAGCCTGGCCGAGGGTGCGGTCCAGCCCTGGGCCAATTCCTCCTCGCAGTATTACGCCCAGACCCTCGACAGCCTGGCCAAGCACTACAAGGTCTCGCTGAAGAAGCCGTTCGGCGAGCTGCCGGAGCGGGCGAAGCGCGCCATCCTCTATGGCTCGGGCGACGAGGTCGTCGCCATGACCTACAACGACGGGCTCAGGAGCTACACCACCTCGAAGCCCTTCGAGGGCATCATCCCCAATTTGGAGCGGCGCTGGAAGGAGACGGACAGCTCCTGGGTCCGCGAGGAGCTGTCGCGCTACCAGGCGGTGAGCCAATGCGAGGCCTGCCACGGCCATCGCCTGAAGCCGGAGGCGCTCGCGGTCAAGGTCGGCGGCAAGCACATCTCCGAAACCGTCGAGATGTCGATCAGCGATGCCCAACGCTGGTTCAAGGAGCTGCCGAAGGCGCTGACGGCGAAACAGCGCGAGATTGCCGAGCGCATCTTGAAGGAAATCAACGAGCGCTTGGGCTTTCTCGTCAATGTCGGGCTCGAATATCTGACCCTGTCGCGGGCGTCGGCGACGCTGTCGGGCGGCGAGAGCCAGCGCATCCGGCTCGCTTCCCAGATCGGCTCGGGCCTAACCGGCGTCCTCTATGTCCTGGACGAACCGTCCATCGGCTTGCACCAGCGCGACAACGCCAGGCTGCTCGAGACCTTGAAGCGGCTCCGCGACCTCGGCAACACCGTCATCGTCGTCGAGCATGACGAGGAGGCGATCCGCAGCGCCGACTATCTCATCGACATGGGCCCCGGTGCGGGCGTGCATGGCGGCCATGTGGTGGCCTCGGGCACGCCCAAAGAAGTCATGCAGAGCCCGGCCAGCCTCACCGGCAAGTACTTGACGGGCATGGAGCAGATCCCGCTCCCCGCCCGCCGCCGCGCCGGCCACAAGGGCCAGCAGATCAAGGTGGTCGGCGCCGGCGGCAACAACCTGCAGACCCTCTCCGTCGGCTTTCCCTTGGGCGCCTTCGTTTGCGTGACCGGGGTTTCCGGCGGCGGCAAATCGACCTTGGTGATCGAGACCCTTTACAAGGCGCTCGCCCGCAAGCTCAACGGCGCCCGCGAGCAGGCGGCCCCGCATGAGCGCATCGAAGGCGCGGAGTTCATCGACAAGATCGTCGATATCGACCAGTCGCCGATCGGACGCACGCCCCGCTCCAATCCTGCCACATACACCGGCGCCTTCACGCCGATCCGCGACTGGTACGCCGGATTGCCGGAGTCAAGTGCCCGCGGCTATGCCCCCGGGCGTTTCTCCTTCAACGTCAAGGGCGGGCGCTGCGAGGCCTGCCAGGGCGACGGCGTCATCAAGATCGAGATGCATTTCCTGCCGGACGTCTACGTCCAATGCGACGTCTGCAAGGGCAAGCGCTACAACCGCGAAACCCTCGAGGTGAAGTTCAAGGAAAAGTCGATCGCCGACGTCCTCGACATGACGGTCGAGGAGGCCGCTGCGTTCTTCCGCGCCGTGCCGTCGATCCGCGATAAGCTGGTGACCTTGGAGCGGGTGGGCTTGGGCTACATCCATGTAGGCCAGCCCGCGACCACGTTGTCGGGCGGCGAGGCGCAGCGGGTCAAGCTGGCGAAGGAGCTGGCGCGGCGGGCCACCGGCAAGACTCTCTACATCCTGGACGAGCCCACCACCGGCTTGCATTTCGACGACGTCCGCAAGCTCCTGGACGTGCTGCATGCGCTGGTCGAGCAGGGCAACACGGTCTTGGTGATCGAGCACAATCTCGAGGTCATCAAGACCGCCGACTGGATCATCGATCTCGGGCCCGAAGGCGGCGATGGCGGCGGCCGCATCGTCGCCGAAGGTACGCCCGAAGACGTGGCCCGGGTCAAGGCCAGCTACACCGGCCAATACCTCGCCCCCTATGTGCGCCTGCCCGAGCGAAGGGCGAAGCGGGCGTAGGCGAAGCCTCCCAGCTCTGCCGGCGGCGGCCGTCGGAAAGACATCGCAACCTGTCCCTAATGCCGTGTCTCACCCAAGGGGTGCAGTCCAAGCCTGTCCCTCCCCACGCATGCCCGGCCCTGGGACAGCGGGACAGGGCGTGAACGGGAAGCTGCCCCCACCCCAACCCTCCCCCGCCTGCGGCGAAGGAGGGAGTCGGAAGCGCATGCGCTCTTGTCCCCTCCTCCACCGCCAGGTGGGGGAGGGCTAGGGTGGGGGCATCGCCGCGCACGACGCTCGGCCCCTACCCGCCATTCGCCTTCAAATACGCGATCAGCGCCTGGCGATCCTCAGGCTCGGCGATGCGCAGATATCCCATGGCGGTGCCGGGCACATAGGCATCGGTGTCGTCGAGATACTCCGCCATCGTCGCCTCGCTCCAGACGAGGCGGCGGTCGCGACCCGCTTCGATCATAGCCTGGGAGAAATCGAAGCCGGAGAGCGTGCCCGCCGACCGCCCGATGACTCCCCTGAGGCTCGGTCCCGGCATCCGCTTCGGCCGGGCATCGAGGGAATGGCAGGCGGCGCAGCGCTGGAAGAGCTCGCGGCCGCGCTCGGGCGCGCTTTCCGCCACTCCATCCCAGGCGATGAGCGTCGCGGCCAGGCAAGCGGCGACGCCGATTCCGAAGGCCGCCCTCACTCGCCCGTGCGCAGGAGCACGATGCGGCCTTGGCCGGATTCCGGCACCCAGACCTCGCCGGAGCGGCCATGGATCTGCCGCACATTGGCGCCCGAGCGCGTGCTCGGAATGGCCTGGAACTGCTCGGTCGACGGATCGAAGCGCAGAATGGCGTTGGCACCCCAGTCGCTCACCCAGACGACGTCGTGGTCGTCCACATAGACGGCATAGGCGTGCTCCTTGTCGCCCGGAAGCTTGTAGGTCTTCCATTGCTTGGTCAGGGTGTCGTAGCGGCTGAGATTGCCGGCGTTCCACTCGCTGACCCAGACCCCGCCCTTGGAGTCCGACCACACCCGGCGGGCACCCTGCTCTTGCGTCGGCGGCTCCAGCACCTCGGCGGCGCCGGTCTCGAGGTCGAGGCGGCCGACATAGCTGCCGGCGAGCGAGGCGAAGTAGACCTCGCCCTTGGGCGTGACGGTGATGCCGTAAGGGCCGAAGCCTTTGGGCGCCTCCCAAACCTGCATGGCGCCGGTCTTCGGATCGAGGCGGCCATAGATGCCGTTCTGCCCGGTGAACCAGATCCGGCCCTGATGGTCGAAGGCCGCGGTGTTGAGATTGGCCTCCCGGCTGCCGGCCGGCAGGCGCCAGACCTTGACCTCGTTGGTCTTCGGATCGACGCGGACGATGGCGTTCTGACCGCCATCGGTGACCCATGGCGCCCCGTCCGGGCCGATGATGACCCCGTGCGGCGCCGAGCCCTTGCCCAAGGCGATGTGCTCGGTCTTGCCGGTGGCCGGATCGAGCTTGCCCAAGGCGCCGTCGCGCTGGGCGGTATACCAGACCGGACCGCCCGGCTCCGGGCTGGGCGCCACGTCATGGACATAGGTGCGGGGCGGGAGCGGATACTCCCTGGCTTCGACCTCGGCGGCCCAAGCCGAATTCAGGGTGGCCGGCGCCAGCGCGGCCAGAAGGACAGCGATCGCAATCGGTGCGCGCATCTTCGGCCTCCTTTGCGGGGCTGATAGTCTATACCACGGCGACCCACCCGCCATCCTGCGTTGTGCGGCCCCATCGCGGTACCGCTTGCGAGCGGCCGGGGTTGCTGCCATGTGAAGGGTGATGTCCGAACCCATCCATGTCATCGGCGGCGGCCTTGCCGGCTCGGAGGCCGCCTGGCAGATCGCCACGGCCGGGGTTCCTGTCGTGCTGCACGAGATGCGGCCCCTGCGCCGGACCGAAGCCCATGTGACCGACGGGCTGGCGGAGTTGGTGTGCTCCAATTCCTTTCGCTCCGACGACGTCGAATACAACGCCGTCGGCGTGCTGCATGAGGAGATGCGACGCCTCGGCTCTCTCATCATGGCCGCGGCCGACCGCAACAGCGTGCCCGCCGGCGGCGCGCTCGCGGTCGATCGCCACGGCTTCTCCGCCGGCGTCGAGCAGGCGATCGGGAACCAGCCCCTGATCCGGCTGGAGCGGAGCGAGGTGGCGGGTCTGCCGCCCGCGGATTGGTCGAGCGTCATCATCGCCACCGGGCCCTTGACCTCGCCCGCTCTGGCAGCCGCGATTGCCGGCCTGACCGGCGAGACGGCACTTGCCTTCTTCGATGCCATCGCGCCCATCGTCTACCGGGAGTCGGTCGATACCTCGATCGCCTGGTTCCAATCCCGCTACGACAAGGCAGGACCGGCCGGCACCGGGTCGGACTACATCAACTGTCCCTTGGACAAGGCTGAGTATCAGAGCTTCATCGAAGTTCTGCTCGCAGCCGAGAAGACCGAGTTCAAGGAGTGGGAGAAGGACACGCCCTATTTCGAAGGCTGCCTGCCGATCGAGGTGATGGCCGAGCGTGGGCCCGACACCTTGCGCTATGGCCCGATGAAGCCGGTCGGCCTGACCGATCCCCGTACCGGCCGCAGACCTCATGCCGTGGTCCAGCTGCGTCAGGACAATGCCCTGGGCACCCTCTACAACCTCGTCGGCTTCCAGACCAAGCTGAAGCATGCCGAGCAGGCCCGCGTGCTGCGCATGATCCCCGGCCTCGGCCAGGCGGAGTTCGCGCGGCTCGGCGGGCTCCACCGCAACACCTTTCTGAACGCGCCCAAGCTGCTCGATCCCGAGCTCAGGCTGAAGGTGATGCCGCGGCTTCGCTTCGCCGGGCAGATCACCGGTGTCGAGGGCTATGTGGAGAGTGCCGCGATCGGCCTCATCGCCGGTCGTTTCGCGGCGGCGGAGAGGCAGAGCCAGACTCGGTTGCCGCCGCCGCCCACCACCGCGCTGGGCGCGCTTCTCGGGCATCTGACCGGCGGCGCGGCGATCGAGACCTTCCAACCGATGAACGTCAATTTCGGATTGTTCCCGCCGATCCCCGGCGCCGAGCGCGGCCGCGAGCGCAAGCGTGCCCTCAGCCGCCGCGCGCTGGCCGACATCGATGCCTGGCGCGGCCGGCTGCAGGCGGCGGCCGAGTAGCGTCTACTCCAGCAGCACCCGCACGCCTTCCTCGAAATCGGCGCTTTGCCCGTAGGGCCGTGCCGCAGAATCCGCGCTGCGCTGGCTGACGAGCTGCGCCAGCACCAGCATTCCCACGGCCGTGCCGGCTCCGGTCGTCGGCAGGATGAGCCGCGATGTCCAGCGGTCGGACAGAAGCGGTCCGCGAAAGCTGCTTTCGGCGAAGAGCGGCCGGCCCTCGGTCAAGACCTCGCGGTGGATGCCGAGAAGATAGTCGAGATAGGGGCCGGCCGGCAGGCCCTCGCTCATGAGCCTGCCCGTGTTGTCGACGCCGACCGCGTCGATGAGCGTCGACCCGGAATAGAGATAGCGGAAATCCCCGCCGTTCCCGATCGGCTCGATCAGCACCAGATGCGGCAGCACCAACGGAATTTCCGCTACGTCGATGTCCGCATAGCGCGGCAGCGCTCCGCTTCGGCGTTTGCTCTGCCAATAGTCGTAGAGGAGCTGCAAGGTCTCCGGCAGCTTCCACTGAATCGCGGACAAGGCGTGATCCTTCGCCAAAACCGGTTGCGAGCGATCCTAATCCAGCAGCACCCGCACGCCCTCTTCGAATTCGGCGCTCTCGGAGAACGGCGGCGCCGGCGTGGATGGGCTCAAGCCGCCGAAGACCTGGGCCGCCATGATCATCCCGACGGCCTCGCCCTCGCCCGCCAGCGGCAGGATCAGCCGGCACGTCCAGCGGTTGGACAGGCGCTCGGCGCGGAAGCTGCTCTCCGAGTAGAGCGGCCGCTTTTCATGCAAGACCTCGCGGTTGAGGCCGAGGAGGTAGTCGAGATAGGGGCCGGGCTTCAAGACCTCGCGCATGCGGCGGCCGGTGCAATCGATCCCGGTCGCCTGGATGACCGCCTCGCCCATCACCCGGTAGCGGAAATCATCGCCGGCCGCGATCGGCTCGAGCAGCATCAGATCTGCCGCGAGCTGAGGCAGCTCGGCCACTGCGATGGTCCCGCTTGGCGGTAGGGCCGCACCGATGCGCTTGGCACGCCAATAGTCATGAAGCGACTGCAGCGTCTCCGGAAGCTTCCACTGAATCGGTGCCACGTGTGTCCGTAGGGTTGAAAATACCGTGTTGTCCTAGCCATACACGGTTCAAATCCGGGCCGGCAAGGCATCCCCGCGCGTCGATGAATTCTCGGGGTTAGTCGAGGACGAGGTAGGCTCCCGCTTCGAAGTCGGCGCTCTCGGCCACCGGCGGCGGCGCCGGAAGATTGGCCCGCGCGCCGAAGACCTGGCCGGCGAGCATCATTCCGACCGCCTCGCCGTCGGTCGCCAGCGGCAAGATCAACCGGAAGGTCCAGCGGTCCGACAATCGGTGCGAGCGATAGCTGCTCTCGGCATAGAGCGGTCGCCGCTCGCGCATGACGAGGCGGTTGAGCCCTTGCACATAGTCCCGGTAGGGGGTCGGCGGCAGCAGCTCGTTCTGGCTCTTGCCGGTGAAGTCCATGCCGGCGGCCTCGACCACGGCGGTGCCGACCAGCCGGTAGCGGAAATCGGCACCACCATCGATGGGCTCGCTCAGCATGAGATGCGGCAGCAGCCGCGGAATCTCCACGGGATCGATCGCATCGCGCCGGGGCAGAGCGGTGCCCCGGCGCTTGCTGCGCCAATAATCCAGGAGTTGCTGCAGTTTCGCGTCGGCAATGGTAATCGTGGGCGCGGCCGGCATCGGCACCTTTGCATACGGGAGAGTGTTAGCCTTACACGGATTAAAACCGCCCGCGCAAGGCGCGCCACCCCATCCGCCATAGGGCGGAGGGGGGGCTTTCGGCGAGGCTTGGATGGAAGACGTCGTGACCGACCCGTGCGAGCCGGCGGAGATAGAGATCGGTCGCCACCGCCGGTAGCAAGGCTGGGACGGCAGCCCGTGGGATCGCCCGGTGCTGCGCCCGGGCTTCGGCCAGCAGCGAACGCGCCTCCTCGGCCAAGCGCCGGGTTAATTCAGGTAAGCCGTTAGAAGGCTTTAAATCGAACAATTGCTGTGTGTTGACGCTAAACTCTTCGAGCATTACACGAGGAAGATACAGGCGCTGGGCGCGGGCGTGGAAGGGCACGGCCCGCAACAGGCCGACGAGCGCATAAGCGATGCCGACCTGGCGCGCGATCTCCAACGCGGCGGCCTCGCCGGCGCCCAGCACGGTGAGCGCCAACCCCACGAGGCTGCTGGACGTGCCTTCGGCATAGGCGCGCAAGGCCACGAGATCCGCCGGCGGCTCCGCCTCGAGATCCTGCTCGCGGGCATCGAGCAGGCGATAGAAGGCCTCAGCGGGTAGACCATGACGACGGATCGCCTGGGCCAGCGGCAAGATCACCTCGTGCTGGCGCGGCGGCCGCCCGGCATAGATCTCCTCGATCGCCTCGCGCCACCATTGCAGGCGAATGCCGCCCAGCATCGGCTCGCGCACGACCTCGCGGGTCTTGGCGACCTCGACATTGAAGGCATAGAGGGCAAACAGCGCCTGGCGCTCGGCCGTCGGCGCAAACAGGCTGGCGAGGTAGCGGTCGCGGTCGTAGCGGCGCACCAGACGACCGGCCGCATCCAAGTTCCCGTGCTCGGCCATCCAGAAAATCCGCCCAGGCGCCTGTAAATTGCCGATCGTGAGCCTACTGTATAAGCGTCGTGACGGCACCGGCCGGCTCCTATATAGGAGACCGGTGCCCCAAAATGCCCCGAGCCATGCGCGCATGAGCGGCGATCTGGACTCCAGAGCCCCGGCCCAGAAGCCGGCCAATGCCTCCTGGACCGACACCGCGTCGGGCAAGTCCCAGGCGACGGAGAATTTTCCCGTGGCCTCGCGCATCATTGCGCCGGCCGAGCGGCGCCATGTGCTCGCCTTCTACACCTTCGCCCGCGCCGCCGACGATGTCGCCGACCATGCGGTGCTGGCCCCCGAGGCGAAGCTGGCGCGCCTGGAGGCCTTCGCCAAGGCGCTGGACGATGACACCAGGAGCGAGCCGCCTGAGGCGGCCCAGCTCCGGCGGAGCCTGGCGGAGACCGGCGTCAGCTCCGCGCACGCCCATCATCTCTTGCAGGCGTTCCGCCAGGACGCGACCAAGCAGCGCTACCACGCCTGGAGCGATCTGCTGCTCTATTGTGCCTATTCGGCGGCACCCGTCGGCCGCTATCTCCTCGACCTCCACCGCGAGAGCCGCTCGATCTGGCCGGCCGCCGACGCGCTGTGCAACGCCTTGCAGGTGATCAATCACCTGCAGGATTGCCGCGACGACCATGCCGCGCTCGACCGGGTGTATCTGCCCACCCTGTGGTTCGCGGCGGAGGGCATCACGGTTTCGGCGCTGGCGGAGCGGGCGACGAGCCCGGCCTTGCGCCGCGTGCTCGATCGGACCCTCGACCGGGTGGACGAGCTCCTCATCGCCGCCGATCCGTTGCCGCGCGCTCTTGCCAGTCGGCGCCTGGCACTGCAATCCGCTATCACGCTTGCCATCGCCCGCCGGCTCAGCCAGCGGCTGCGCCGCCGCGATCCCTTGGTCCGGCGCGTCAGGCTGGGGGCCTGGGACTATCTCATCGCCACCGCAACCGGCGTCGCCTCCCTCCTATCCTGGCGATGAGCCGGCAAAGACGCTCTACCGTGGCTCGCCAACACTGCGCATACCGACCCTCACCCGCCTCGCTGACGCTCGGCACCCTCTCCCGCCGGGGGTGGGATTTGGGAGGGGGTGCGGCGCACCCCCTCCCCGACCCTCCCTGGGCGGGAGAGGGGGGACCCGCGCCTAGCGCGGGTGGGTGAGGGTCCGGTTCCGCGCATCGCCTATTTGCGATGGCCGGTACTAGACCGTGACCACGTTGCATGTCGTCGGCGCCGGACTGGCCGGGCTCGCCGCCGCCCTCCATGCCGGCCGCGCCGGGCTCTCGGTCAGGCTCTACGAAGCCGGCACCCGCGCCGGCGGACGGTGCCGGACCTACCACGACCCGGTGCTGGATCGCTCGATCGACAATGGCGCGCATCTGGTCTTGGGCGCCAACCGCGCGGCGCTTGCCTATCTCGATCGGCTCGGCGCCAGCGGGCAGATGCTCGAAGTCGCCCCTGCCCGCTTCCCCATGCTCGACCTGGCGACCGGCGCGCTCTGGAACCTCCGGCCGAATGCCGGGCCCTTGCCGTGGTGGCTGTTGAGCCGGGAACGCCGCACCCCCGATTGCAGCCCCTGGCAGCATCTGGCCGGAGCCAAGCTGCTCTGGGCTTCGCCCGAGGCGACCGTCGGCCAGGTGCTGGGAGGGGACCATCCGACCTTCGAGAGGTTGTGGCAGCCCTTCTGCGCCGCCGTGCTCAACACCGATCCCAAGGAGGCCTCGGCCCGCCTCATGGGCCGCACCTTGCTCAGAACCTTCCTTGCCGGCGAGCGCGCCTCGAGGCCCCACATCGCGCGGAGCGGCATCGGCGCCGCCTTCGTCGATCCGGCGGTGGCGGCGCTGGCGGAAGCCGGTTCGCCAGTGGAGTTCGCGAGCCGGCTGAAGGCGATCGAGAGCGGGGACGGGCGGGCGCGGGCGCTGGTCTTCGAGGGACGGCGCATCGAGCTGGCGCCGGGCGACGGCGTGGTCTTGGCCGTGCCCCCGGCAACGGCCGCGAGCCTGGTTCCCGGGCTCACCCTCGTCCCCAATGAGAGCCGCGCCATCGTCAACGCGCATTTCCGCCTTGAGCGGCCAGCGGTCTTGCCGGGCGGATTGCCGTTCCTCGGGCTCGTCGGCGGCAGCGCGCAGTGGCTGTTCCAGCGCGGGGACGTGGTGTCGGTGACGGTCAGCGCCGCCGACGATTTGGTGCAGGAGTCAGCCGAAACCAGCGCCGAACATCTGTGGAGCGATGTCGCCCGCGCGCTCGGGATCGTGCACGCGCCGCCGCCGGCGAGCCGCATCATCAAGGAGCGCCGTGCCACTTTTGCGCAGACGCCCGAGCAGCTGCGCCGGCGCCCGGGGCCGGTCACCGGGCTCCGCAATGTCATGCTCGCCGGCGATTGGACCGACACCGGGCTTCCGGCCACCATCGACGGCGCCATCCGGTCCGGCGAAACCGCCGCCTCGGTCTGGCTCGCGCATCGCCCCTGAACCCGGCGATCGGAGGCATGCCGCGGTATGCCCGGCCGGCCCGACGGCAATTGCGACCGATTCGCGCTCGCGTCGCTAGCGCATTGAACACGCTAAGGTTTGGGCTATAATGCCCGGCTCTAAAGAACCCCCAACGCATGAGGCCGCGACCATGGCTTCCATACTCGAAAACCTACGCAACGCCGTGATCGCCGGTTTCGTGCTGGCGGCGATCATCTATTGGGCTTTGGTCGGCGTCCCTTGGGATGCCACCTATCTCGCCTTCTTCATCCGCTGGCTGCACGTGCTGAGCGGCGTCATGTGGATCGGACTGCTCTGGTACTTCAACTTCGTGCAGATCCCCTCGATGCCGAAGATTCCCGACGAGCAGAAGCCGGCGGTCTCCAAGGTGATCGCGCCGGCGGCACTCTTCTGGTTCCGCTGGGCGGCGGCCGCGACGGTCGTCACCGGGCTCATCCTGGCATGGCTCAACGGCTTCCTCGTGCAGACGCTCAGCTTCGGCCTGACCGCCGACAGCATCAGGGGCCACACCGCGCTTGGCATCGGCATGTGGCTCGGCCTGATCATGGCCTTCAATGTCTGGTTCATCATCTGGCCGAACCAGCAGAAGGCCTTGGGCATGGTCGAGGCGTCGGCAGACGACAAGAAGAAGGCGGCGCGCTTGGCGATGCTGACCTCGCGGCTCAACACCGTGTTGTCCGTGCCGATGCTCTACGCCATGGTGAGCGCCCAGAACATCTACGGCTTGCCCTGATACCGGCGATCATCCGAGATGGGAAAAGGGGCCGCTCGGCCCCTTTTCTTTTGCGTGTGGGTGTCTTGAGGCCGTCGTGATCCGGATTGGAACGCGCGCCGCATTTGGGAACCGCCAATGGGCCAGAATTCTCTGCGCATCCGCCACGGCGACGTCGGCTGGCATGGCTGCTTCTTCGAGTTCATGGCGCAGGCATTCGCGCCGGGGGGCACTTTCAAGACATGGGCCGAACGCGACGGCTGGGATGCCGGCTATGAGATCTTTGCGATCGAGAGGGACGGCCAAATCCTCAGCACCGTGGGCCGGCAGCGCATGCATTTCGTCATCGACGGCGCGGAGCGCGAGGGGTTTCAATTGGGAGCGGTGGCGACAAGATCGGACCATCGCGGCCGCGGCCTCTCGCGGCTCGTGCTGAGCCAGGCCTTGAGCGACGGCGATGCCACGAAGCAGCCGACCATCCTCTTTGCCAATCGATCGGTCCTCGATTTCTATCCGCGCTTCGGCTTCAGACGGATCATGCAGAAACGCTTCGTGGCGACCGAGCGGATCGAAGCTGCCGCAAATCCAGCTCCGACGATCGACCTCGCCATGGCTCCGGACCGCACGCGACTGGCTCAGCTCTGCGCGCGGGCCGGCGCCGTCGGAAGGACGTTTTCGGCGCGCAACTATTATTCGACTGTGCTCTGGCACCTAACCCATAAGCCGAAATCGGTGTTCTGGTTCGACGGGCTCGATGCAGCCCTGATTGCAAGTGTTGACCATGAGCGGCTCGTCCTCCATGATTTGATTGCGACACGGCCATTCGACCTGACCTTGGCCCTGCCACACCTGATCCACCGTCCGGTGAGCGAAGTGGAATTCCGCTTCGGCCCGGACGACTGGTGGCCAACGGCGCGGGTCCTGGAGGCGGAGGAAACGGACTCGCCGTTGTTCGTTCGCGGTCTCGAGTTCCTGTCGACCGCCGCGTTCCGATTTCCGGATTTGGCGCAAACGTGAGCCTGCAGGGCTCGACGCGCCACACCGGCTCGACGCACCCCTGCCCGCAAATCTCGCGGACGAACTCACCCCGTCAGGAGAAGCGCTCCCACGCGGCTTGACGGGAAATGCCGAGAGCAGAGCCGATATCAGCCCAGCTCACCGCGCGCTCGCGCAGAATCTCGACCTTTACCTGCAAGGCGCCGCGCACCGCTTCCAGCATCTTCTCCCCGCCGCGGAGCGCGCCGAGTAGCTGTTCCGTGCCCATCTCGCCATAGCTCCCGAGGTCAGGGTGATGGTGGCGCGCCGCTGTCTTGAGGATGCGGTTGCAGGCGGCGATGCACTCGTTGCAGATGTAGCAGCCCGGCCCGGAGATGAGCTGCTTGATCCGGTCGCTCGACTTGCTGCAGAAGGAGCAATGCAACACGTCCTTGCGTCTTGCCATCGCCATGCCGGCCTCCACTTCGGATGCGTGTCAAGGTAACCTTGACGAATTCTATCGTCAAGGTGACCCTGACACATCGAAGCATCGCCGGATCGCCCGATGAAGCGGGGTTTTTACAGCGGTTTCACCATTAACAGGCACGGATCGCCTGACCTGAACAGCGTTTTGAACGCTTCGAGCGGAAGAAAGCCCATCGCCGCGTAGAATTTACGAGTGCGCGCATAGTCCGGGCTCGGGTCGAGATCGGCTACGGTCTTGACGGAAAGGAAACCTAGCCCGTTGTCCCGCGCCCGCCGCTCGGCCATTCCGATGAGCGTTCGGCCGACGCCCTTTCGGTGCCACTCCGGCTTCACGCCCAATACGTAAACTTCGAGGGAATAGGTCGCGTGGGTCTTGAGCGAGAGAAAGCCGACCGTGCCGCCGGCGACCTGGCAGCCCAGCATCGGCAACTGCGGCACGCTTCGTACGTAGCCATCCACAGCACCGGGCCAGCCAAACCACTCAGGCAGCCCGCTCAGGATCTCCCTGCAGACCGACGCCTTGTCGGAGGTGATTTCTCGGACTTCCAATTGATCATGCTCCCGCATGGATTATCTCGGCTCATCACGAACCGGCAGCAACGATTTCGAGCCCCAGGCCAACCCTGATCGCGAACTCGACCGGAGAATAGTCGGCATCGACGCGCTGCGGCGTTAGCGGTGCTTTCAATCTCCACGTCGCTCGTTGGTTGCTGCCTTATCAGATCTCACATTCTGTCAGAGGCGCGCACACCCCCTACGCAAATCCCGCCGGTAGCTGCTGCACCCCGTCGACGATGGCGTAATAGTCGCCGGCCGACTCGGTGAACAGGTGCTCGGAGGTGATGAGCCCGGTCGGCGCATCCAACGTGCCGGCGGCGATCGCGATATAAGGCTTGCCGTCGGGCTTCCAAAAGAGGCTCGAGCCGCAGTTCCGGCAAAAGCCGCGCCGCGCCTTGTCCGAGGAGCGGAACCAGGCGAGCGCATCATCGCCCTCGATCGTGAGATCGTTTTCCGCCGCCGCCGTATAGGCGCCGACATGGCCGTGCCAGCGGCGGCATTGACTGCAATGGCAAATCAGGACCGAGCGCAAGCGGCCACTCACGGTGTAGCGGATTTTGCCGCAGAGGCAATGACCGGTTGCGACGGGTTTCGGATCGGCCATCTGTGACGCTCCTCTAGTGTCCCGCCCCTGAAATTCGTCCGCGAATTTCAGGGGCGGGACACTCATCAATCAACACTCGTGTGACTCAGATTCCGCAGTTCGCTTGCGAACTTTGGAATCATCACGCGAGTCCAAGGGCTTGCCGGCGTCTTCATCGGCGCGGGCCTTCAGATAGGAGAGGATCGGGTAGAGCGCGGAGAACAGGCCCAGGACCAGACCATAGACGCCCTCGCGGTAGCCGCGACGGCCGACATAGGACTTCCAGAAGCGGGTCACCATGCGCCGGAGATTGGGCGCCAGGGTTCCGATGCGGCCATCGGCGCGGAGCTGCCTTGCCTGCAGGCTCGAATAGCGGTTGAGCCGGTCCCAGGTATCGTGCAGATCGCGGTCGACGAAGTGCAGCATCGGCTGGGTGAGACGCCGCCGTTCGCCCGTGAGCTCGATCTTTGGGTGAACGCGCTGGCGTCCCCAGCGCTTGGCGCCGCGGCTGAACAAGGCGGGCTTCATCGAGATGCCGTTATAGGCGCCCCAGCCATGGCGGATGAGACGGCCGCCGATGTGATTGGCGTAGGGGATGAGGAAGTAGCCGGGCCCTGCCCCGTGCAACACGCCGCCGATCTCGCGCGCCAGCGCCTCGGTCACCCGCTCATCGGCATCGACCTCGAGGATCCATTCCTGGGTGCAGGCGGCAATGCCCGCCTCGCGCCGATCGCCCTCGATCGGCCAACCGCCTTCCAGGATCTTCGCCCCGAACCCTTCGGCGATGGCACGGCTGCCATCGGTGGTGCGGTCGAGCACGACCACGATCTCCCGGGCGAAGCCGAGGGTGGAAAGACAGTCGCCGAGCTCAGCCGCAGCGTTGCGCGCGACGATGAGCGCCGAAAGCGGGAGCGGGCTTGCGGCCATTACACCGAGATCAATGCGGCGGCGACCCGGCGCTCCTCGGAAAGCAGCACGTTGAAGGTGCGGCAGGCGGCCCCGGTATCCATGGTATCGGCGCCGATGCCCCGCTCCCGCAAAGCTTGCCTCAGCGCCCGCGCCATCGGCACCAGACGGGGGCCGCAGCCGATGAGCAGCACCTCGACCGGCGGCTCGGCGACGAGCACGGGGGCCAGGCTGTCGAGATCGAGCTCGGCGATCGCCTTGATCGGCCAGGCGATGGTGCGGCTCGGCAGGACCACGACCGAGCCCCTGTGGACGGTTCCGGCGATGCGAAATTTACCGTCGCCATACCCCTCGATGATCTGCCGACCGTCGGCGATGAGCGGGGTGATGTCCAAGGGCGTCCTCGTCCCTCAGGGAACGGTTTTGCCGCCGGCCGGGCTTCCCTGGACGTCGTCGGCTTCCACCTGACGGCGCATGTTCATGTAGAGCAACAGCGGCACGGAGATGAAGCAGGTCGAATAGGTGCCGACGATCACGCCCCAGATCATGGCGATGGAGAAGCCGGAGATGACCTCGCCGCCGAACATCACCAGCGCCACCAGCGCCAGCATGGTGGTGAGGCTGGTCAGCACGGTGCGCGACAGCGTCTCGTTGAGCGCCAGATTGAACAGCTCGACCAGCGGCATCTTCTTGTATTTGCGCAGATCCTCGCGGATGCGGTCATAGACCACGACGGTATCGTTGAGCGAATAGCCGGCGATCGTCAGGATGGCGGCCAGCGTGTTCAGGTCGAACTGCATCTGGGTGAAGGAGAACAGCCCGACGGTGGTGATCATGTCGTGGAAGACGGTCGCAGCACCACCTAGCGCGAACTGCCATTCGAAGCGGAACCAGATGTAGGCCATGATCCCCAAGAGCGCCATCACCGCGGCGATGATGCCGGCGCGGACCAGCTCGTCGCCGATCTTGGGGCCGACAAACTCCACCCGCCGATAGTCGAAGCCGGGGCCGAGCGCGGTTCGCACTTTCTCGACGGCGCGCTGCTGTGCCGCCTCGCCGCCCGGCTGCTGGGCGATGCGGATGGCTGCGTCGCTCGGCTGGCCGAAGCCCTGCAGATCGTGCTCGCCCAGGCCGAGGCCGCCCAGCTTGTCGCGCATCAGGGCGAGATCGGCCACACCTTCGCGCGCCCGCACCTCCATCAAGATGCCGCCCTTGAAGTCGATGCCGTAGGCGAGGCCCTGATGGAAGAAGAAGAAGATCGCCATCAGCGTCAGCGCGCTGGAAAAGGCGAATCCGACCCGGCGCCCCCCCATGAAGTCGATGCGGGTGCCGGGCGGGATCAGCGGTTTCGGTCTGTACCACATCAGATTGGCAGGGCCTTCGGCCGGGTCCACATGAGCCAGCGCACGATGAGCAGACGCGTCACCATGATGGCGGTGAAGATCGAGGTTGCGATACCGATCACCAAGGTCACGGCAAAGCCGCGGATAGGGCCCGAGCCGAGCCCGAACAGGAGCACGCCGGCGATAACGTGGGTCAAGTTCGAGTCGATGATGGTCGCGAACGCCCGTTGGAACCCGGCATCCACGGCCGCGATCACCGAGCGGCCGTTGCGGATCTCCTCGCGCATGCGCTCATAGATCAGCACATTCGCATCCACCGCCATGCCCATGGTCAAGACCATGCCGGCAATCCCGGGCAAGGTCAGCGTGGCGCCCAAGGCCGAGAGCAGGGCCACGATCAGCACCATGTTGAAGAACAGGGCGATGTTGGCGAAGATTCCGAACAGCCCGTAAGCCACCAGCATGAAGCCGACAACGAGCACGCCGCCCAAGATGCTGGCATTGACGCCGGCGGCGATGGAGTCCGCACCCAATCCGGGACCGACGGTGCGCTCCTCGACCACGGTCAAGGGCGCCGGCAAGGCCCCGGCTCTGAGCAGCAGCGCCAGATCCTGGGCCGACTGCACCGAGAAGCTGCCGGAGATGACCCCGGAGCCGCCCAGGATCGGCTCGCGGACCACCGGCGCGCTGATGACCTTGTTGTCGAGCACGATGGCGAAGGGCTTGCCCACATTCTCGACCGTGGTGTCGCCGAAGCGCCTGGCGCCGATCGAGTCGAACTTGAAGCTCACCACCGGCTCGCCGTTCTGGAACGTCGCCTGGGCGTCCACCAGGTTCTCGCCGCTGACGATCACCCGGCGTTGGATGGCCATCGGAACCGGCGGCTGTCCGGGCTGGCGGGACTCCTCAAAGAGGATCTCCGATCCCGCCGGCGCGCGACCGCTGGTGAGCTCGACAGGCGTCGCGCGCAGATCGACCAGCCGGAAGACCAGCTTGGCGGTCTTTCCCAAGAGCGCCTTCATGCGCTCGGGATCGTCGACGCCCGGCAGCTGCACCAGGATGCGGTCCTCGCCCTGGCGAATGATCGTCGGCTCGCGCGTGCCGGTCTCATCGATGCGGCGGCGCACGATCTCGATCGACTGCTCGACCGCCGCCTTTCTGCGCGCAGCCACGGCCAGCTCGCTCAACCGGACGACGCCATCGCCGTCGGGCGTCATCGTCACCGCGGCCTCGTTGTCGACTCCCTGCAAGGTCGACAGCAGGGTGTCGCGCTCACTCGGATCGCGCAGCTTGAAGGTGACGGCGTCGCCGGTGATGCCGAGATTGACATAGCCGCCCTTGGCAGCGCGCAAGGCAGTGCGCACGCCATCGAGAATGCTGTTCAGGCGCTCGGTCCTGACCGCATTGACGTCGACCTCGAGCAGCAGATGCGAGCCGCCGCGCAGATCAAGCCCGAGGCTCACCTGGCGCGCCGGCAACCAGCGCGGAAGCTGCTCCAGGGTCGATTTCGGGATCATGTTCGGAAGCGCATACAGCATGCCCGCCAAGCAGGCGAGCAGCACCAGCACAGCCTTCCACTGCGGATAATGGACCATCAGACCTCAGTCGCCGGCGCCGGATTTACCGCGCTGGCCGTCCTCTTCCTCGCGGTCATCCGCCTTCACCGGCTCGGTCTTGGCGAGCACCTCGGTGATGGTCGAGCGCATGACGCGAACGCGCACGCCCTCGGCAATCTCCACCGCGACCTCGTTGTCGCCGACGATCTTGGTAATCGTGCCGACGATCCCGCCCCCGGTCACCACCCGGTCGCCCCGCCTGAGCGCCTGGAGCATGTCCTTGTGCGTCTTCAGCTTCTTTTGCTGCGGGCGGATCAGCAGGAAGTAGAAGACGACGAAGATCAATACAATTGGGAGGAACTGGACGAAATCCAAGCCCCCCAGACCCCCTCCGGTCTGCGCATAGGCCGAAGAAATCAGCATGTTATCGGCACTCCTGCGCCGTCCTTGAAACCGCGGGGGACTATAGCGGCCCCGCCGGGGATTGCAACGGCGCCGGCGGGGCCTTGGAGCGGGCCCACCACAACCATCGCGAGGGGGCCCGCGACCTGCTAAGGTCCGCCGCTTTTCGCCCGATGGATGCCATGAAAGAGCCCGAGACGACCGCCCTCCTCCAGCGCATCGCCGCCGCCCTCGACCGCCTGGCCCCACCCTCGCCGAAGCCGGTCGACCTCGATAGCGCCGATAGCTTCGTCTGGCACGCCGAGAGCGAGCGGCTGCAACCCATCGACAAGGTCAACCGGGTGGAGCTCAGGCTGCTCCGCGGCATCGACCGGCAGCGCCAGATCCTGCTCGACAACACCGAGCGCTTCGCCCTGGGCTTGCCGGCGAACAACGCGCTCCTTTGGGGTGCGCGTGGCATGGGCAAGAGCTCGCTGGTGAAGGCGGTCCATGCCGAGATCAACCAGTCCCAGCCCCGATCGCTGCGCCTGGTTGAGATCCATCGCGAAGACATCCCCTCGCTGCCGGCGCTGCTGGCGACGCTCAGGCAGAGCAGCGCCCGTTTTCTCCTGTTCTGCGACGATCTCTCCTTCGACGGCAGCGATGCCAGCTACAAATCCCTGAAGGCGGTGCTCGAAGGCGGTATCGAGGGGCGGCCGGACAATGTGCTGCTCTACGCCACGTCCAACCGGCGGCATCTGATGCCCCGCGACATGATCGACAACGAGCGCTCGACAGCGATCAACCCGGGCGAGGCGGTGGAGGAGAAGGTGTCCTTGTCGGACCGGTTCGGCCTTTGGCTCGGCTTCCATTCCTGCGACCAGGATACCTACTGGGCGATGGTCGAGGGCTATGCCGAGGCTTATGGATTGATGCTGCCGGTCGACGAGCTGCGGCACCAGGCCAATGAATGGTCGGTCACCAGGGGTGCCCGCTCGGGCCGCGTTGCCTGGCAATTCATCCAGGATCTAGCTGGGCGGTTAGGCCGACGGCTGGATTGACTCTCACCCCGACCCTCTCCCGCGATGCGGGAGAGTGAGTCGAATGACATTCGCCCGCATCACGAGAGAGGGAGGCGCCCGTCGCGCAAGCGATGGGAGGGTGAGGGTTTTCGCGGAGATCATCCTGAGCCCGGCGACTTTGCTCCCGCCGCCAGGTCGAGCGCCTGGCCTTGCTCCAGATAGGGCCGGGGATCGACCGCGTGCTGGCCGCGGCGAAGCTGAAAATGCACCTGCGGCTGGGTGACGCTGCCGGTGGATCCCACCCGGGCGATGACCTGCCCGCGCTTCACTTCCTCACCCCGATGCACCAGCAGCTTGTCGTTATGCGCATAGGCGCTGACCCAGCCGCCGGCATGCTTGATCAACAGCAGATTGCCGAAGCCCCTGAGCTCGTTGCCGGCATAGGCGACGACGCCGTTGTCGGCGGCGCGCACCGACGTGCCGGCGGGGGCCGCGATGTTCATGCCGTCATTGTGCAAGCCGCCCGGCTGCGGTCCGAAATTCGACAGGACGGTGCCCCTGACCGGCCACAGAAAGGCGCGGCCACCGCGGGGCGGCGGCTCCGGGACGGGCCCACGGGCGATGCGCCGCGTCGGCCCTGACAGGGCGGCAACCTCCGGGGTCGCGGCCCCGCTCCGGCCTGGCTTGGCTGCGGTGCCCGCGCTCGAAACCGGCTCCTCGGTGGCCCCCGCCCCCGCTTGGCTCACAGCCGGTGCGTGGGGCGTGGCGCTGGGCGCCGTCGGCGCCAGCAGCGGCACGGTCGGCATCACCGCGGCGGCCGGCGTCGCCTGGCTCTTCTCCGGCAGTGCAGACGGCATTGCTCCTGGAGGGGGGGCTCCCGCAGGCGGCGCCAGCGCCACCGCCTCGATGCCGGTCTTGGGGGCAGCGGATTCGGTCGCATTCGACACCGGGCCGGCCGCCGCCGGCGGGATCGACGGCGCCATCACCGCCAGCGCCCGCTGCTCCGGCATGGGACGAGCGCCGGGCTGAGCTGCCTGCTGCGGCGCGCCCTCGACCGGCGCCGGCAGCGCCAGCTTCTGGCCCGATTGGATGGCAAAGGGCCGCGTCAGACCATTCACCTGCACGAGCGTGCTCATGTCGACGCCGAACCGCCTGGCGATCAGCGTCAGCGTGTCACCGGGCTGCACCGTGTAGAAACGCTGCTCTGGCCGGCGCAGCGCCCGGCCCGGCTGCAGCACATAGGGAGGTGTGAGCCCATTCGCATCGATGAGCGCGCGGGCCGGCACGCCCTCGCGCTGGGCGATGCGATAGAGAGTGTCGCCGGGACGGACGATGAGGTTGCCAGAAGATTGGGTCGCTGCTTGTTGTGAGGCGGGAGGTGCGCTGGCGACGACCGGCGCGCCGGTCGGTGCCGGCGGACCTTGGCTCGAAACGCAGGCGGCCAGCGCCAGCATCGCCATCGCGATGATGGCGCCACGACCGCGAATGGATTTGGTGAGGCTGCGACTCATGGCCGCATCAAAATACGGAGCAAAGCGCTGCCGCTCAAGCTGCGGAGTCGTCGGCGGCGGTTTGCGTGTCCTCGGGCATGCCGACGACGAGCGGGACGAAGCGTGCCTGCGACAGCCGCTCCTCGGCAAAACCCGTGGCCTCCCGGCGCACGCGCAAGAGCCATTGGTCGCTGGCGCGCTCGCCGATCGGCAGCACCATGATGCCGCCGATCGCGAGCTGGTCGGCGAGGGTTTCCGGCACCTCTGCGGCGGCGGCGGTGACGATGATTCGCTCGAACGGCGCCTGCTCCTGCCAGCCTTTGCTGCCGTCGCCGACCTTGACGGTGAAGTTGCTGTAGCCCAGCTGATAGAGGCGCCGCTCGGCTTCGCCCGCCAGATCCCGGTGCCGCTCGATCGAGTAGGCGCGCCTGGCGAGCTGGCACAAGACGGCGGTCTGATAGCCCGAGCCGGTACCGATCTCGAGCACCTTCATGCGCTCGCCGGCATCGAGCACCTGGGTCATCAGCGCCACCACCAGGGGCTGGCTGATGGTCTGGCCATGGCCGATGGGGAGCGCGGTATTCTCATAGGCCTGGTCGGTGAAGGTCGAGGGCACGAAGCTCTCGCGCGGCACCCGCTCGATCGCCGCCAGCACGCGCGTGTCGGTGATGCCGGCGCGACGAAGCTCGAGGATGAGTCGGATCTTGCGCGCCGCTTGCGTCACTTGAACAGCGGCTGCAGCCGCTTCAAGGTCGGCTCATCGGTCAAGTTGAGGTCGATCGGCGTCATCGCGATGCGCCCCTGGCGAAGGACCCAAAGATCGGTGCCGCGCAGCGCTTCGTCTTCGGTGCGAGCATCGCCGATCCACCAATAGAGCCGCCCGCGTGGATCGGTGCTCTGCACCAAACTGTCGCCGAGCTTCCGCCGCCCCTGCCGGGCAAGCGTGACGCCGCGCACTTCCGCCACCGGCAAATTGGGAAAGTTGATGTTGATCAGGACGCCGTCAGGCCAGCCCGCCTTGGCGAGCTTGCGGATGAGCTTCGGGGCGAAATGCTCCGCGGTCGCCCAATGGGGATGCTTGTTCCAAGCCACACCGAGACTCAAGGCGACCGCGGGAACGCCGAGCAGGGTTGCCTCCATCGCCGCGGCGATGGTGCCGGAGTAGGTCACGTCCTCGCCCATATTGGCGCCGCGATTGACCCCGGACAGGACCAAGGTCGGCCGATGATCCTTGAGCAGATGGTTGATCGCCAGCAGCACGCAGTCGGTCGGCGTCCCATCGACCGCGAATCGCCGAGCAGAGACCCTGCGCATGCGCAGCGGCTGACGCAAGGTCAAAGAATGCCCGGCGCCGGACTGCTCCTGCTCAGGCGCCACCGTCCATACGTCTTTGGTCAGACTGCGCGCGATCCGCTCCAAGACCTTGAGACCGGGGGCGTAAATGCCGTCGTCGTTGCTGACGAGAATGCGAGCCTTCGACCAGTCGATCGGAAACTTAGCCACGGGCTTTGATCGCCTCGAGCCCGCCGAGATAGGGTCTGAGCGCTTTTGGAATCTCGATGCTGCCGTCTTCACGCTGATAGTTCTCCAGAATGGCGATGAGGGTGCGCCCGATGGCCAAGCCGGAGCCATTCAGCGTATGCACCAGGCGGGTCTGCTTCTCGCCGGTGGGACGGAAGCGCGCTTTCATGCGCCGTGCCTGGAAATCGCCGCAGTTCGAGCAGCTCGAGATCTCGCGAAAGCGCTCCTGCCCGGGGAGCCAGACCTCGATGTCGTAAGTCTTGCGTGCGGCAAAGCCCATGTCGCCGGTGCACAGCACCACCACCCGATAGGGCAGCTCGAGCCGTTGCAACACCGTCTCCGCTGCGTTGGTCATGCGCTCATGTTCGGCTTCGGAGCGGTCGGGATGCGCGATCGAGACCAGCTCGACCTTGTTGAACTGATGCTGGCGCAGCATGCCGCGGGTGTCCTTGCCGGCAGCACCAGCCTCCGAGCGGAAGCAGGGCGTGAACGCCGTGAAGCGCCGCGGCAGCTCGCCCTCCTCGAGGATGCTGTCAGCCGCCAAGTTGGTAAGCGGCACCTCGGCGGTCGGGATCAGCCAGTAGCCGTCGGTGGTTCGGAACTGGTCTTCGGCGAATTTCGGCAGTTGGCCGGTGCCGTAGAGCACGTGATCGCGCACCAGGAGCGGCGGCTGGATCTCCTGATAGCCGAACTCGCTGGTGTGGATATCGAGCATGAAGGCGGCGAGCGCGCGTTCCATGCGGGCAAAGGCGCCCTTCAGCACGACGAAGCGGGCACCGGAGAGCTTGGCCGCCGCCTCGAAGTCCATGAGACCGAGGGCCTCGCCCAGCTCGAAATGCTCCTGCGCCTTGAAGTTACGCCGCTTCGGCTCGCCGATCCGGCGCAATTCCCGGTTCTGGCTCTCATCCTTGCCGTCCGGCACATCGGCGGCGGGCAGGTTCGGTAGGGATTCCAGGATGCCTTCGAGCTCGGCCGCCAGCACCTTGTCGGCGGCTTCCAGCTCGGGCACACGCTCCTTCAGCCGGGCGACCTCGGCCATGAGCGCGTCGGCATCACCGCCTTCGCGCTTGAGGCGCCCGACCTCCTTCGATGCCTCGTTGCGGCGCGCCTGCAGGCCTTGCAGCTCGGTCTGCACTTGCCGGCGCCGCTGATCCAGCTCCAGGATGCGCGCCGATTGCGGCTCCAGGCCGCGGCGCATGCAGGCACCGTCGAACCCGGCGGGATCGTCACGCACTGCCTTGAGATCGATCATGAATCGCTATCCGGTGAGGGCGCCCGTTTATACGGGCATGGCAGGCGAGCGTCCAGCATCGTTCACAATCAGCGGGCGAAGCCCGGCTACTCGGCGGCGCCCGTCTTGCCGGCGGCAGCCGCCTCCTCTTCCCGCTCCAGCCGTTCCTGCTCGGCTTCGCGCTTGGCCCGGTCTTTCTCGATCATGCGGGCGATTACGATGGAGATCTCGTAGAGGATGATGATCGGCACCGCGAGCGCCACCTGGCTGATGACATCGGGCGGCGTCAGCACCGCGGCGGCGACGAAGGAGAGCACGATCGCATAGCGCCGCTTGCTTGAGAGCTGCTCGGCCGAGACCATGCCGGCCCGCGCCAACAGCGCCAGCAGCACCGGCAATTGGAAGGCGATGCCGAAAGCGAAGATGAGGTGCATGACCAGCGAGAGGTACTGGTCGACCTTGGCCTCGAGCTGGATCGGCAGCTCGTCCGGCCCGCCTGGAGTCTCGAAGGAGAGGAAGAACTTCCAGGCGAGCGGAAAGATCACGTAGTAGACCAAGGCGCCACCGCTGAAGAACAGGACCGGTGTGGCCACCAGGAACGGCAGGAACGCCTTCCTCTCGTGCTTGTAGAGCCCGGGCGCGATGAACATCCAGAGCTGGGTTGCCACGATCGGAAACGAGATGAAGGCGGCGGCGAACATCGACACCTTGATGTAGGTGAAGAACGCCTCGTAGAGCGCCGTGTAGATCAGCCGCCGATTCTGTCCTTCCAGCAGATGGGAGAGCGGCTCGACCAGGAAGGCGAAGATATGCCGGGACACCGCATAGCAGAGCAGAAACGCGATGATGAAGGCGATGAACGACTTGATCAACCGCGAGCGCAGCTCAATCAGGTGGTCCATCAGCGGCATGCGCGTGTCGTCGGCGTCGCCTGACATTACGGATAACCAATCCAAGAATCACAGCCTGGCAGCACGTCCAACAAAGTCGTCATGCGCGGGCTTGACCCGCGCATCCACGTCGTACCGTCGCACAATCGAAGACGTGGATGCTCGGACCAAGTCCGGGCATGGCGGATTGGGCTAGCGTTCGCGCATCCGCGGACGGCTTTTTCAAGACCACCAACTCCAAGCCTAACAGCCATCTCTGCCATCGTTCTATGACGCGGCCTTGGCGGGCGGGGCCGGCTCGCTGGCGATGGCCGGGTTCGGGCCGGGTGCGGGAGCACCGACCGGCTCCGCCGGCTCGAGGGCGGCCGGGCTTGGCGTCGGCGGGGCGACCTCGACCGAAGCGCTTGGCGAGGCCAGCGGCGCCAATGTCTCGCTCGCCGCCGCCTCCGCCGAAAATTCGGGAGCGGGCGGAGAGAGCGCCGATGGCGGCTCGGTCAAGTCCGGAGGGGCTTCGAATGCCTTCTGCATCTCGCCGCCGGGATCGACCGACTGCTTCACGTCCTCGACCACTCCCGAGGTCGCCTTTTCAATCTGGTTTTTGAGGTCGCTTAGCTCGGCCTCGCGCATCATCTCGTCGACGTTGCGCTGAAAATCCGCCGCCAGCTCGCGGGCCTTGCGGATCCATTGGGTGAGCGCACGCAGGACTTTCGGCAAGTCCTTCGGCCCGATGACCACGAGCGCCACCGCGGCGATCACCAGGAGCTCGTTCCAGCTGATGTCGAACATGGGGCGAGCGCGGTACCTCCGGCGCCGACAGCCGGATCGGCGTTAGGAGCGAGCCGGCTGGTCCGTCCGCGGATGGGTCGGCGCCGCCGCGTCGTGCGGCTGGGTCGGGCCCATCGCGTCCGCCTTGATGGCGGTCGCCGGCTGTCCGGCCTGCGCCTCACCCTCCTCGGCCAGCCCGCGCTTGAAGGCCTTCAAACCCTTGCCGAAGTCGCCCATCAGCTTCGAGATCTTGCCGCCGCCACCGAATAGGATGAGGACGACAGCGAGAACGATGAGCCAATGCCAAATGCTGAAGCTACCCATTGCACCACTCCCGACAATGCCGCTTCTTTTTAATGGTTTCCGCGGCAAACACAAAGTTCTGTCTTAAGGCCTGCAATTCCTTGCGGGATGAAGCCGCTAGGACTGCGGCGCCTACTTCATCTGGGCCGCACAGGCCTCCGCAATGGCACGCGCCTCCGGATCGCCCAGGGGCTGGCCGTTGTAATAGGCCCGCCCGTCCTTCACCGTGACATAGCCAAGATAGGCCTTGGCGTCGAAGGCCGGGGTCTTGGTCGTTTTGGCGCTGGATCCGCCGGCAACTCCGGGAAGCGTGCGCGTGATCTCGATCGCAAAATCCTTCGGCACCTCGATCCGCCGGCGGTTCCCAAGATCGGCCGGGGCGACCGCGCGTCCCTGGGCATCCACACCGGGCTGATACTTGACCCCCGGGGGCGTCTTGTAGACCTGGATGTTGCTGCAATCATTGGGAGTAATGGCGATCCGCGAGGCCCCTGACGGTGCCTGCTGGGCCGCCGCCGGCATGCCTGCGCAAACCAGGGCAGCGATGATCGTCCGCTGCCAATTCAGCCTCTTTGTGGACATGGCGCTTAGATGGGCCTCGCCCGGGAACAATACGAGACCCAGCCATTATCGCATGACGGGTCGACGTCCTGACGCTTTTCTCGTGACGCCGGGCACGAAATCGACTAGGTTCGGCCAACTGAAAAAGGCTGAAAAAGAGCGCGCCACAGAGCGCAGCGCGGCCCGAGTTTAGGGAGGAAACGCCAACAGGCGTCTGGAAGGGACAGCGTCCCTTACCAAAATCATAAATGCATACGCGCCTACAGCATGGCAAGACCCAAAATGGATCTTGCCATTTTTATTGTGCGGATTTCTGCAGAATTGATTGAGCTATAGGCACAAGCCGAGAAATTGATCGGGTTGTTGCTCAAACCAACGGCATCATTTCTTGCGGCTGCGGTGGCGGTCCTTGCCCATCCACGGTGGATTGAGCTTGGCGATCTGTCGGTAGACCGGGCAACCGGCGTCATGCGCGCCCGGCAGATAGCCGATGCTCATCAGGAACTCGCCCACGATCTCGCCGCCGGTGAAGCGGAAGGTGCGCTTGAACAGCTTGACCCAGTCGGCCTTCTCCAACGGATGGTGGCGATGGATCCACTGGGCGAAGGAGCCGTGCTCGCGCGCCAGCGCGAGGATGACGCCGGCATTGTGGATGACGGCGTCGATCTTCAGGCGATTGCGGATGATGCCGGCATCCGCCATGAGACGCGCCCGCTCCTTGGCACCATAGGCGGCGACCCGCGCCGGCTCGAAGCCTTGGAACGCCGCGCTGAACGCTTCGCGTTTGCGCAAGATAGTGAGCCAGGACAAGCCCGCCTGGTTGATCTCCAGCGCCAGGCGCTCGAACAGCACGGAGTCGGAGTCGACCGGGAAGCCGTATTCGCCGTCGTGATAGGGCGCATGGAAGGGGTGGCCGGGGGCGATGTCGCAGTAGCTCATCAGGGCTCTCGGAAGCTGAAGAGATCGAGTTGGATGACGGCGATTATAGCGGCGGAAATCACCGCGGTGATTGCCGTGGTGACGGCCGCCTTCCACCAGAGATGCGGATGCTCGGGCGCGCTTTCGGCGAAGCCCGGCTCGGTCTTCTCCGGGATCTCCACCCTCCAGGGCAAGACCGCGAACCAGACGATCGACCAGGTGATGATGAAGACCAGGACGGCGCTCGTCCACGCCATGGCTAGCCCCTATTTCTCGCCAGGATCGGGAGCAGCGTCGCATCGCGCGGGTCGCCCCGCAAGGAGCGGGCCGAAAAGCGTAGCATAGCTACGGTTGAGGCCCGCGACGACGTCGGGCGACCCGCGCGATGCGACCCGAAGGGACGGGCTCCTGCGATCACATGCCGCGTCAAGCCGCTCGACCGATGCTCTGCATCGCTCTTCGCGGCTTTCCTCGCCTGTGATCGCATGAGCCCGTCGCTGCCCCGATCCTGGCGAGAAATAGGGGCTAGGCCTGCTCCAGCTCGATGAGGGTGCCGTGAAAATCCTTGGGGTGCAGGAACAGGACCGGCTTGCCATGGGCGCCAATGCGGGGCTCGCCGTCGCCAAGCACGCGGGCCCCTTGATGCTTGAGGCGATCACGCGCAGCCAGGATGTCCTCGACCTCGTAGCAAACGTGGTGGATGCCGCCCGCGGGATTACGCTCGAGGTAACCCCGGATCGGCGAGGAGTCGCCGAGCGGCTCCAAAAGCTCGATCTTGGTGTTGGGCAGCTCGACGAACACCGTGGTGACACCATGCTCCGGCATCGCCACGGAAGCCGAGACGCTGGCCCCCAGCACCGATCGATAGGTGTCCGCCGCCTTCGCCGCATCCGGGACGGCGATTGCGACGTGGTTCAACCGGCCGATCATGAATGTCCCCTCGCCCATCACACTCGCATCAGATGGATGTCGGTCTGCGGCTTCTTGCCGAGATGATCGTGGAGACAGCGGCGAAGTGCGACGCGAACCGCTTCGCGCACGAGATCGTCATCCCGCCGCGCGGCACCGCTCAAGCCAGCCACGGTATCGCGGGCGACATCGGCGGCCAACGCCGACATCTCCGCCTCGCCCGCTTCCTCGATCACGCCTTGGAAGGTCACCACGGGATCGCCCCTGAGCTTGCCGTCGCGACTCAAGAGCAGCGTCATCACGGCAGCGCCGTTGCGCATCAGCCGCCGGCGCGATCGGACCGCCTGGCCCTCGAGGGGTACCAGCCGCGTGCCGTCGAGGGCGAGCCTGCCGGTGGCGACCTCTTCGACGATTCCGGCCGGACCCGGCGCCAGCCGGATCATGGCGCCGTTCTCGACCACGATCGACTGCGGCACCTGGCATTCGCCGGCGAGCTTGGCGTGCTCGATGAGATGCCGCATCTCGCCATGCACCGGGATGGCGATCTGGGGACGCACCCATTGGTACATGCGGACGAGCTCGTCGCGGTTCGGATGGCCGGAGACATGCACGCCGGCCTCGTCGCGTTCGGTCACGATTTCGACGCCGAGCCGGCTCAGCTGGTTCTGCAGGCGACCGATCGCCCGTTCGTTGCCGGGAATGATGCGCGAGGAGAAGATCGCCACGTCGCCTGCTTCCAGCACGACATGGGGATGGCCGCCGCCGGCGATGCGGGCGAGCGCCGAGCGGGGCTCGCCTTGGCTACCGGTGCAGATGAGGAGCACCTTGTCGTTGGGCAGGAACCCGGCATCGTGTTCAGTGACGAAGGGCGGAATGTCGGTGAGATAGCCGGTCTCGCGCGCCGCATCGTAGATCCGCCACAGCGAGCGGCCGACGAGGGCGGCGTGCCTGCCATGGGCCTCGGCCACCCGCGCCAGGGTTTCGAGCCGGGCGACGTTGCTGGCGAAGCAGGCCACCGCCACACGGCGCTTGTAGCCCCCGACGAGGCGCATGAGATCGGCGCGAACCTCGGCCTCGGAGCCGGACTCCCCGGGTCGGAAGACATTGGTCGAGTCGCCGACGAGGGCCAGCACGCCCTCTTCGCCGAGGGCCCGGAGTGCGGGCTCATCGGCGATCTTGCCGATGAGCGGCTCCGGATCGAGCTTCCAATCCCCGGTGTGCAGGACCGTACCGGCGGACGTGCGGATGGCGAGCGCCATCGGTTCGGGGATCGAGTGGGTGAGACGGATCAGCTCGATATCGAACGGGCCGACGGAGAACCGGCCTTCGACCGGGATTTCGATGAGGCTGACCCGGCGCAAGAGGTCCACCTCGGCGAGCTTGCGCTTCAGGAGCGCGGCGGTGAAAGGGGTCGCGTAAACCGGACAGGCGAGCTCGGGCCACAGATAGGGGATGGCGCCGATATGGTCTTCATGCGCGTGGGTGGCGACGATGCCCACGAGATCGCGCCGACGCTCGGCGATCCAGGCCGGATCCGGCATGATCACCTCGATGCCCGGCGTGGTGTCGTCGCCGAAGGTGATGCCGCAATCGACGATCAGCCATTTGCCGCGATAGCCGTAGAGATTGAGGTTCATGCCGATCTCGCCGGCCCCGCCCAAGGGCAGGAACCTGAGCTCGGAGGTGCCGGAATCGTCGCCGCGCGGGCTCATGACGAACGGTTGAGGCGATGGATGTGGAGGAGTCCGCGCAAGGTCAGGTCCGGATCGAGATGCTCGATCGCCGGAATCGCATCGGCGAACAAGGGTGCCAGGCCGCCGGTGGTGATCACCTTCATCGGCCGCCCGAACTCCGCCTTGATGCGGGCGACGATGCCTTCCACCAGCCCGACATAGCCCCAGAACACCCCGGACTGCATGGCCGGCACGGTGGCCCGCCCGATGACGCTGGCCGGGCGTTTCAAGGCGATGTGCGGCAGCTTCGCCGCCGCCCGGTAGAGCGCATCGACCGACAGGTTCGGCCCGGGGGCGATGACGCCGCCGGCATAATTGCCCTCGCCGTCGATGACGTCGAAGGTGGTGGCGGTGCCGAAGTCGACGACGATGGCGGGCCCGCCATAGTGACGGTGCGCCTCGGCGGCATTGACCAGCCGGTCCGCACCCGCCTCCTCGGGGCGCTCGATGGTCGCCCGCACGCCGAGATTGACCGCCGCCTCGCCGATGACCAAGGGCTCGCTGTCGAAATAGCGGCGGCAGAAGGTCTTGAGCTCGTAGAGGCCGTCGGGAACGACGCTGGCGATGATGGTGTCGCGCACCTGCCCGCGCTCGATCCCGGCGATGTTGAGGAGCTGGATCAGCCACACCCCGTATTCGTCGGCGGTGCGCCTGGGGTCGGTCGCCGAACGCCAGGGACCGAGCATGGTTTCGCCGTCGAAGATGGCGAACTTGCAGTTGGTGTTGTTGGCGTTGATCGCAAGCAGCATTTCCGTCATCCCGCCCCGAAGAAGATCTCGCCCGCGGCGATCGAGCGATGCCCGCCGGGCACGCCCAGCACCAGCGCGCCCGATTCATCCACGCCATCGAAGGTGCCGGACAACACGTCCCGCTCGAGGTTGACGCGGATGGTGGTCCCGCGGCCGAAGGCCTTCGCCAGCCATTCAGCCCGAATGGGCTCGAATCCCTCCGTCAACCACCGCTCCCAGCGCACCAGGAAAGCGCGAACGAAGACCTCGAGCGCCTTCTCGATATTGGGTTCGCCCCCGGCCGCGGCAACATGGGTGGCCGGATAGGGCGTCTCGGGTGGGTGGCTATCGAGGTTGATCCCCACGCCGACGACCAGCCACGGGGAGGCGCCGGCGGCGGCGGCGTCTCCTGCCTCCAGCAAGATCCCGGCGATCTTCGCCCCATCGAGGAGCACGTCGTTCGGCCATTTGAAGCGCACGGTCCGTCCCGGCGGCGCCAAGGCCTCGATCGCCTCGCCCACAGCAAGCGCCGCGGCAAAGGAGAGCTGCGCCACCGCCGCCAAGGGGCGCCCGGGCACCAGCAACAGCGAGACATAGAGATTCCCTCGCGGCGAGTGCCAAGCACGGCCTCTCCGCCCCGCGCCGGCGCTCTGCTCCAAGGCCCAGACGACGCTGGGCATGGCATCGCCAGCCTCGGCCAGCCGCCTGGCAAAGGCATTGGTGCTGTCGAGGCGTTCGAAAGCAAAGAGCCTGAGGCCGTTCGGCAGCGTTGGAGTCACGGGCCAGGGGCGGTCCAGGAGGGGGTGAGGATCACTCCCTCCCTGCTTGCTCGAAGAAGGGGGATGGACCCGGCATCATGACGGAAACAGGGCCCGCGCGGCAGCTTCCGCATAGGTGAACAAGGGCCCGGGATAGACGAAGAACAACAGGGTGACGGCAGCGGTGCCGAACTGCACCCAGCCGAGGTCGCGGGCGATCGGGCGATCGAGCTGATCCACGGGCTCGTCGAAATACATCACCTTGACGATCCTCAGATAGTAGTAGGCCCCGACCACGCTCGACAGCACGCCGATGACCGCCAGCGTGTATTGGCCGGCTTGGATGGCGGCGAGAAACACGTAGAGCTTGCCGAAGAAGCCGGCGAGCGGCGGGATGCCGGCCATCGAGAACATGAAGATCGCGAGCCCCAGCGCCATCATCGGATGGGTCTTGGAGAGGCCGGAAAGATCGGTGATCTCTTCGACCAGGCGCCCGCGGCGACGCATGGAGAGCACGCAGGCGAAGGTCCCGGCGCTCATGAAGACATAGATCGCCATGTAGATGAGCACGCCGCGCATGCCGCCTTCATTGCCGGCGGCTAGCCCGATCAGCGCATAACCCATATGGCCGATCGAGCTATAAGCAAGTAGCCGCTTGATGTTGCGCTGGTTGATGGCGGCGAAGGCGCCGAGCAGCATCGAGCCGATGGAGATCAGCACGATGATCGGCTGCCAATCCTGGGTGGCCAACCCGAAGGGAGCGGTCATGACCCTGAGCAGTAGGATCATCGCCGCAAACTTGGGTGCCAGCGCCAAGAGCGCCGTCACCGGCGTGGGGGCGCCTTCGTATACGTCCGGCGTCCACATATGGAACGGCACCGCCGACACTTTGAAGGCCAGGCCGGCCACCAGGAACACCAGACCGAAGATGACGCCGATGGGCAAGCTGTCGGCGCGGGACAGCGCCAAGCCGATGGCATCGAAATTGGTCGTGCCGGTGCTGCCATAGATCAACGAGGCGCCGTAGAGCAGCAGGCCCGAGGACAAGGCACCGAGGACGAAGTATTTCAGCCCGGCCTCGGTCGAAGATTGGGAGTCTCGGCGAAACGCCGCCACGACGTAAAGCGCCAGGCTCTGCAGTTCGATGGAGAGATAGAGGCTGATCAGGTCGTTGGCCGAGACCATCATGATCATGCCCAGGGTCGAGAACAGCACCAGCAACGGGAACTCGAAGCGCTGCATGTCTTCGCGCCTGAGATAGTCATGCGACATGATCACGGCGATGGCCGAGCCCATGAGGATGAAGACCTTGGCGAACACCGCCAGCCCGTCGGTGACGAACAGCCCGCGCATGGTCACCACGCGGCCGCCATGACCGCCCATCAGCACCAGGATAGCGGTCACCGCGAGCGAGGCCACGACCAGCCAGGAGACCTGCCTGGTGGATCCATTGCCTTGGAAGACGCCGATGAGCAACAGCGCCATGCCGGCGAGCGCCAGGAAGATCTCGGGCAAGGTGGGCAGCAACTGCAATTCGGAAACCTGCATCGTCCTAGTACCGGTTGTCGGTGAGGAGGCGAAGATCGCCCTTGGGCAGATGGGCGACGGCGCGTGGGCCCGGCGGAGCCGCGAGCGACAGCTCGTAGCGCGCCACGAGGTTGAGCACCGAGGCGTTCATCGGCTTCAAGAACGAGGTGGGATAGATCCCCATCCAGAAGGTGACGAGCACGAGCGGGGCGAAGACCGCGATCTCGCGCGGGCTCAGATCCAAGATGACCTTGAGGTCCGGCTTCTCCAGCACGCCGAAGATGACCCGGCGATAGAGATAAAGCATGTAGGCCGCCCCCAGGATGCAGCCGGTGGTGCCGAGGAACGCCACCCAGGTATTTACCTGGAAGGCGCCCAGCAGCACCAGGAACTCGCCGACGAAGCCGCTGGTGCCCGGCAGTCCGACGCTCGCGAGCGTGAACACCATGAACACGAATGCGTAGCGCGGCATGCGATGCACCAGACCGCCATAGCGGGTGATGTCGCGGGAATGGATGCGGTCATAGACGACACCGACGATAAGGAACAGCGCGGCGGAGACGACGCCATGGCTCAGCATCTGGATGAGGGCACCCTGGATCGCCTGCAGATTGAGGGTGAAGATGCCGATGGTGACGATACCCATATGGGCGACCGAGGAATAGGCGATCAGCTTCTTCATGTCCTCCTGGGCCAGCGCCACCAGCGAGGTGTAGATGATCGCCACGACCGAGAGCGTGTAGATGAGCGGCGTGAACAGCTCGGTCGCCGCCGGCAGCATCGGCACCGAGAAGCGGATGAAGCCGTAGGCTCCCATCTTCAGGAGCACGCCCGCGAGGATGACCGAGCCCGCGGTCGGCGCCTCGACATGCGCATCCGGCAGCCAGGTGTGCACCGGCCACATCGGCACCTTGACCGAGAAGGACGATGATGAGGAACATCGGGATCAGCACTCCCTCGAAGAACAGATAGAACAGCACGAAGTCGAGCGCCGCGAACATGCCGACCATCAAGGTCTCGAGCACGAGGAAGGCGACCATGTACTCCTTGACCCGGCTCTGGATCGCCTGCCAGCTCGCCAGCACGCAGATCGGCGTCAGAAAGGTCGACAACAGCACGAAGAACATCGAAATCCCGTCGACACCCATGTGGTAGTTGATCCCGTAGGCGGGGATCCAGGACGCGGACTCGACGAATTGGAAATCGGCGCTGTCGGTGTCGAAATTCGTCCACAGCGGCAGCGACAAGAGGAAGGTGATGAGCGAGGTCCAGAGCGCGATGCTGCGGGCATTGCGGGCGACGATGTCCTCCGAGCCGCGGGAGAGGAGGATGAAGGCGGCCCCCACCAGCGGCAGGAAGGTGACCAGGCTCAAGAGCGGCCAATCGGACATGGCTAGCGGACCTGCCGGTAAAGGTAGAAGGACACCAGCACGACGACGCCGATCAGCATCGCGAAGGCGTAATGGTAGACATAGCCGGTCTGCAGCCGGCCCGCCCTGCGGGCGAGATCGCGGGTGACCGCGGCGAAGCCGTCCGGTCCGAGGCCGTCGATGATGGCGCCGTCGCCCGCCTTCCACAGGCCGCGGCCGATGGCGAAGGCCGGGCGCACGAACAGCCAGTCATAGAGCTCGTCGAAGTACCACTTGTTGAGCAGGAAGAGGTAGAGGCCGCGGAAGCGCCGGGCCATGACCCCGGGCCATTCCGGCCTGAGGATGTACATCACATAGGCCAGCGCGATGCCGATGATCGCCATGATCGTCGGCATGAGCTCGACCATCAGCGGCACGTGGTGGCTGACCTCGATCGGATCGGGATCGACGAGAATGGTGATGGAACGCGCCCAGAACTGCGTCCGGCCCTCGCCGACGAGATCGAAATGCAGCAGCAGGCCGGCGAACATCGCTCCGGCCGCCAGCACATAGAGCGGCGCCAGCATCACCTGCGGCGACTCGTGCACATGCTCCATGACGTGGCGATCGGCACGCGGCTTGCCGTGGAAGGTCATGAACAGCAGCCGCCAGGAATAGAACGCGGTCATCAGCGAGGCGGCGATGCCGAGCCAGAACGCGAAATGGGCAACTCCGGTGCCAGCGGCCCAGGCGGCGTCCAAGATCTGATCCTTGGAATAGTAGCCGGAGAAGATCGGCACGCCGGCGAGCGCCAGGCTGCCGATCCACATCAAAGCGTAGGTGATCGGGATCTTCCGCCAGATGCCGCCCATCTTGCGCATGTCCTGCTCGTTCGACATGGCATGGATCACCGAGCCGGCGCCGAGAAACAGCAACGCCTTGAAGAAGGCGTGGGTCAAGAGGTGGAACATCGCCGCCTCATAAGCCGACACGCCGGCAGCGAAGAACATGTAGCCGAGCTGGCTGCAGGTCGAATAGGCGATCACCCGCTTGATGTCGTTCTGCACCAGGCCGATGGTGGCGGCGAAGAATGCCGTCGAGCCGCCGACGATGGTGACGACCGCGAGCGCGGTGGGAGAGAGCTCGAAGAGCGGCGAGAGCCGGCAGACCATGAACACGCCGGCCGTGACCATGGTGGCGGCGTGGATGAGCGCCGAGACCGGCGTCGGCCCCTCCATGGCGTCGGGAAGCCAGGTATGGAGGCCGAGCTGGGCCGACTTGCCCATGGCGCCCACGAACAGGAGGAGGCAGATGACAGTGAGCGCGTGCCAGTCATGGCCGAGGAAGTTCAGGCTGGCGCCGGCCTTTCCCGGGGCGGCGGCGAACACCGTATCGAAGCTGACGGCATCGAACAGGAAGAACACGCCCATGATGCCAAGCGCGAAGCCGAAATCGCCGACGCGGTTGACGACGAAGGCCTTGATCGCCGCGGCGTTGGCCGAAGGCCGGTCGTACCAGAAGCCGATCAGGAGATAGGAGCAGAGCCCGACGCCTTCCCAGCCGAAGTAGAGCTGCAGGAAGTTGTCCGCGGTCACCAGCGCCAGCATGAAGAAGGTGAAGAGGCTGAGATAAGCCATGAACCGCGGCACCGACGGGTCATGGCTCATATAGCCGATCGAATAGATGTGGATCATGCAGGAGACGAGGGTGACCATCGCCACCATCGAGGCCGACAAGGAGTCGTAGCGGAGCGACCAGGCGACATCGAAGGCACCCGAGGAGATCCAGGTGAAGACCTCGATGGTGCGCACATTGCCGACCAGGCACACATCGACGAAGAGGAAGGCGCCGAGGACGGAGGCGAGGCCTAAGAGCCCGCAGGTGACGAGCTGCGCGCCCAGGTCGCCGATCCAGCGACCGAAGAAGCCGGCGATGAAGGCGCCGATAAGCGGCAGGAAGACGATCGAGGCAACCAGCAAGAGTTCAGCCCTTCATGAGGTTGATGTCTTCCACCGCGATCGAGCCGCGCTGGCGGAAATAGATGACGATGATGGCAAGCCCGATCGCCGCTTCGGCCGCCGCCACGGTCAGCACGAACATGGCGAAGACCTGTCCGACGAGGTCCCCCAGATGGGCCGAGAAGGCGACGAGGTTGATGTTGACCGCGAGCAGCATCAGCTCGATCGACATCAAGATGATGATGACGTTCTTGCGGTTGAGAAAGATGCCGAAGATGCCGAGCGTGAACAGGATGGCGGCGACGGTGAGGTAGTGGGAAAGCCCGATCTCGAGCATGGCTCAGACGCCTCCCCCGGTCGGCACCTTGACGACCGTGACCGTCTCCTCGCGGCGGCGGGCGAGCTGGCGCTGGATGTCCTGCCGGCGCACACCTTCGCGGGTCCGCAAGGTGAGCACGATCGCCCCGATCATCGCCACCAGCAGCACCATGCCGGAGGCTTGGAAAAGATAGATGTAGTCGGTGTAGAGCACACGGCCGAGGGCCGCCGTGTTGGTGACCTCGGTTGCCGGCTGCAACGGCTGCAAGGTCATCACTTCGGGCACGAAGGCCCAGGTGGCGAAGCCCAGCACCAGCTCGGCCAGCAGGATGATGCCGACCAGCCCGCCGATCGGCAGGTATTGCAACGCTCCATGGCGAAGCTCCGCGATGTTCACATCCAGCATCATGACGACGAAGAGGAACAGCACCGCCACGGCGCCGACATAGACGACGACCAGGATCATCGCCAGGAACTCGGCGCCGAGGAGGAGGAACAAGGCGGCGGCGTTGAAGAAAGCGAGCACCAGGAACAGCACGGAATGCACCGCATTGCGCGCCGAGATCACCATCACTCCGGAGGCGACGGCGATGGCGGCAAACAGATAGAAGCTCAAAGCGTGTACGATCATGCCGCCCCCCGGCGATCGTTATGGTGGAAACACGGCATCGGCACCACTGACCGCCCCCACCCTTGCCCTCCCCCACCTTCGGCGGGGGAGGGAATCGGAGGCTGATCATGCTCCCTCCCCCGTGCGGAGCGCGGGGGAGGGTCGGGGGGGGGGCAACGCGGCATGGTCAGACCGTGCGACATCATCGATAAGGCGCGTCCAACAGGAGGTTGGCGGCGATCTCGGTCTCCCAGCGGTCGCCGTTCGCCAGCAGCTTGTCCTTGTTGTAGAAGAGTTCTTGGCGGCTCTCCGCGGCGAATTCGAAGTTCGGCCCCTGGACGATCGCATCCACCGGACAAGCTTCCTGGCAGAAGCCGCAATAAATGCATTTGGTCATGTCGATGTCGTAGCGGGTGGTGCGGCGGCTGCCATCCTCGCGCGGCTCGGCCTCGATGGTGATGGCCAGGGCCGGACAGACCGCCTCGCACAGCTTGCAGGCGATGCAGCGCTCCTCGCCGGTCGCGTAGCGGCGGAGCGCATGCTCACCGCGAAAGCGCGGGCTCAGCGGCCCCTTCTCATAGGGATAATTCAGCGTCACCTTCGGCTTGAAAAAATAGCTGAGCGTCAGCGCCATCCCCGAGAAGAGCTCGGAGAGCAGCAGGCTGCGCGCGCCGCGGTCAAGAAACGCCATGTTTCAATCCCTCCTCCAGGCACCCAGCCCCCGTAGCGCCGGCGGGCCAGGCCGCACCCGGAATAAGCTCAAGGCAGCCAGTCGAACGTCACCAGCACGCCCGCGGTCAGCACGACCCAGGCGAGCGACAGCGGCAGAAACACCTTCCATCCCAGCCGCATCAGCTGATCGTAGCGGTAGCGCGGCAGGGTCGCTCGCACCCAGATGAAGACGAAGAGCAGGAAGGAGACCTTGAGGACGAACCACACAGGCCCCGGTATCCAGGTGAACGGCACGATCCCGAACGGCGGCAGCCAGCCGCCCAGGAACAGGATCGTGGTCGTGCCGCTCACCAGGATCATGTTCGCGTATTCGCCAAGGAAGAAGAGAGCGAAGGTCATCGCCGAGTATTCGACGAAGTACCCTGCCACCAGCTCCGACTCGCCCTCCGGCAGGTCGAAGGGCGAGCGGTTGGTCTCGGCCAAGCCGGAGACGAAGAAGACCACGAACATCGGCAACAGCGGCACGCAGAACCAGACGGTCCGCTGCGCGTTGACGATGTCGGTCATGTTGAGCGAGCCCACGCAGAGGAGCACGGTGATCATGACGAAGCCGATCGAGACTTCGTAGCTCACCATCTGGGCAGCCGAGCGCAAGGCGCCGAGGAAGGCGTATTTCGAGTTGGACGCCCAGCCGGCGATGATGATGCCGTAGACGCCCAGCGAGGAGATGGCGAAGAGATAGAGGATGCCGACATTGATGTCGGCCAGCACGATGCCGTCGCCCACCGGGATCACCGCCCAGGCGACCATCGCCAGGCTGAAGGTCAGCATCGGCGCCAGGAAGAAGAGGACCTTGTTGGCGCCGGAGGGAAGCACCGTCTCCTTGAACAGGAGCTTGAGGCCGTCGGCAATCGGCTGCAGCAGTCCAAAAGGCCCCACCACATTGGGGCCGCGGCGGAGCTGCATGGCCGCGATCACCCGGCGCTCGGCGAGGGTGAGATAAGCCACGCACAGCAACAGCGGCACCACGATCGCCACGATCTGGGCGACGATGATCGCTGTCGGCATGGCGTAGCCGGTCCAAAACTCACCCATCGGTGCCGGTCTTTCCGCTCGCCCGCCCCAGAATCTCCTCCGTGCAGCGCGCCATGGTCGGCGAGGCGCGGCTGATGGGGTCGGTCATGTAGTAGTTGGCGATCGGCGGCTGGAACGGCTCGGAGGTCATCGGCCCGGGCAGCCCGAAGGCGCCCCAGGGTGCGGGCGTAATGGCATCGAGGGTACCGAAGACCGGATTCGCCTCGATGAGCTTGGCCCTGACTTGGCCGAGCGAGTCGAAGGGCAGACGATGCCCGAGCGCCTCGGAGAGCGCTCTCAGGATCTTCCAGTCCTCCCGCGCCTCGCCCGGCGGGAAGGAGGCAAAGCGCGCCACCTGCACCCGTCCCTCGGTGTTGACATAGGTGCCGTTCTTCTCGGTGTAAGCGGCACCGGGCAGGATCACGTCGGCGCGGTGCGCGCCGGCATCGCCGTGATGGCCCTGATAGATGACGAAGGCCTGGCCGAGCCGGCTCATGTCGATCTCATCGGCGCCGAGGAGATAGACGACCTCGATCTGGCCCTTGCCCGCTGCCTCGAGGATGCCGGCGACGTCGCGGCCGCCCGAACCCGGCACCAGGCCGAGATCGAGCCCGCCGACGCGCGCGGCCGCCCGGTGCAGCACGCTGAAGCCGTTCCAGCCCTCGCGCTGCATGGCGCTGCGCTCGGCCAGCTCGCGCGCGGCGGCCAAGACGGCGGCACCGTCGGCGCGGGCCAACGCCCCCTGCCCCAAGATCAGCGTCGGGAACTTGGCGGCCTTGAGGGTGGCGGCGAAGGGATGCTTGCCGGCGGCGAGCTCGGCCAGGCTGGCCGGGCCGGCGCCGATCCGCTCCACCCCATAGGTCAGATCGAGAACCGGCCCGATCGAGGCGATCTGGGTCCGGGCGAGCAGCGAGCGCTTGCGGATGCGCGCGTTCACCATCGGCGCTTCCCAACGCGGATTGGTGCCGATGAGGAGGATGGCGTCCGCCTGCTCGATGCCGGCGATGGTCGCATTGAAGAGATAGCTCGCCCTCAGCTTGGCATCGAGCTTGGCGCCGTCCTGGCGGCAATCGATATTGGGCGAGCCCAGCCTCTGCATCAGGAGCTTGAGCGCCAGCATCGCCTCGGCGTCGGCGAGATCGCCCGCGATCGCGGCGATGCGCTCGCCGCCGGCAGATTTGAGGCGCCGCGCCACCGTCTCGAAGGCCTCGGCCCAGCTCGCCGGCACCAGCTTGCCGTCGCGCCGCACATAGGGCCGGTCCAGGCGCTGATGCTTGAGGCCGTCGGCGGCGTAGCGGGTCTTATCGGCGATCCACTCCTCGTTCACGCCCTCGTTGAGGCGGGGGAGCACGCGCATGACCTCGTTGGCCCGGGCGTCGACGCGAATATTGCTGCCGACCGCATCCATGACATCGATGGACTCGGTTTTGTGCAGCTCCCAGGGTCTGGCCGCGAAGGCATAGGGCTTGGAGGTGAGCGCGCCAACGGGGCAGATGTCGACGACGTTGCCGGAGAGCTCGGAGGTGAGGGCTTGCTCCAGATAGGTGGTGATCTCGGCGTTCTCGCCGCGGTAGAGGAGGCCGATCTCGTCCACGCCGGCGACTTCGCTCGCAAAGCGCACACAGCGCGTGCAGTGGATGCAGCGGGTCATGATGGTCTTGACCAGCGGCCCCATATACTTGTCCTTGACCGCGCGCTTGGCTTCCTGGTAGCGGCTGTGGTCGAAGCCGTAGCCCATCGCCTGGTCCTGCAAATCGCATTCGCCACCCTGATCGCAGATCGGGCAATCGAGCGGATGGTTGATCAAGAGGAACTCCATCACGCCCTGGCGCGCCTTTTTCACCATCGGCGTGTTGGTCTTGATCACCATATTGTCGGCGGCGGGCATGGCGCACGACGCGATCGGCTTCGGCGACTTCTCCATCTCGACGAGGCACATGCGGCAATTGCCGGCGATCGACAGGCGCTCGTGATAGCAGAAGCGCGGGATCTCCTCGCCGGCGAGCTCGCAGGCTTGCAGCACCGTGGTGCCGGGAGGCACCTCGACTTCGACGTCGTTGACCTTGAGCTTCGGCATGGCCCCTACTCCGCCGCGATCTTGGCGCCGCCGTCGCCGGCCAAGACGCGCCGCTCGAGCTCGGGCCGGAAGTGCCTGAGCAATCCTTGGATCGGCCAGACCGCCCCTTCGCCGAAGGCGCAGATGGTGTGGCCCTCGACCTGCTTGGTCACGTCCTCGAGCAGTCCGATGTCGCTCAAGGTCGCCTGGCCGCGCGCCATCCGCTGCAGCATGCGGTAGATCCAGCCCGTGCCCTCGCGACAGGGGGTGCACTGGCCGCAGCTCTCATGCTTGTAGAAGAGCGCGAGCCTGGCGAAGGCACGCACGATGTCCGTCGATTTGTCCATGACGATGACCGCACCTGTGCCCATGCCCGACCTCGCGTCGCGCAGATAGTCGAAGTCGAGCTGGATCGTGTCGCAGGTCGCCTTCGGCAGGACCGGCATGGAGGAGCCGCCGGGAATGACGGCCAAGAGGTTGTCCCAGCCGCCGCGCACGCCGCCGGCATGGCGCTCGATCAGCTCGCGGAGCGGCACGCCCATGGCGTCCTCGACATTGCAGGGTCGCTCGACATGGCCGGAGATGCAGAACACCTTGGGCCCGGTGTTGTTGCGCCGGCCGATGCCGGCGAACCAGGCGGCCCCACGCCTGAGGATCGTCGGCACCACGGCGACGGTCTCGACATTGTTGACCGTGGTCGGGCAGCCCCATACGCCGCAGAAGGCGGGAAACGGCGGCTTCAGCCGCGGTTGGCCCTTCTTGCCTTCCAGACTCTCGATCAGCGCCGTCTCCTCGCCGCAGATATAGGCGCCGGCGCCGCGATGCAGATAGATGTCGCAGTCGAAGCCGCTGCCGCAGGCATTCTTGCCCAGCAGCCCGGCCGCATAGGCCTCGTCGATGGCGCCCTGCAGATTGGCGTGCTCCTCGTAGAACTCGCCGCGGACATAGATGTAGCAGGCATGCGCAGCCATGGCCGAGCAGGCGATGAGGCAACCTTCGACCAGCTTGTGCGGCTCGTGCCGCAAGAGGTCGCGGTCCTTGCAGGTGCCGGGCTCGCCCTCGTCGGCATTGATCACCAGATAGTGCGGCCTGCCGTCCGGCTGCTTGGGCATGAACGACCATTTCATGCCGGTAGAGAAGCCGGCGCCGCCGCGGCCCCTGAGCTCGCTCTTCTTCATCTCGTCCACGATCGACTCGCGGCCCTTGAGGATGAGATCCTTGGTGCCGTCCCAATCGCCGCGCGCCCTGGCGCCTGCCAGGCGCCAATCGGCCTGGCCGTAGAGATTGGTGAAGATGCGGTCGCTATCGGCCAGCATCAATCGCTCCCATTCGGCTTCAGGGTGTTCTCGAACTTCGCCCCGAGGGCAGCCGAGGTTTGGCGCTGGACCTGCGGTCCGGGCTTCGGCTTCTCGCCCCGGGCCAGGGCATCGAGGATCCGCGTGGTCGAGGCCGCATCGAGGTCCTCATAGAAGGCCTCGTTCACCTGCATCATCGGCGCATTGACGCACGCCGCCAGGCACTCGACCTCGACGAGGGTGAACAGGCCGTCGGGCGTCGTCTCGCCGACGCCGACGCCGAGCCGCTTCTTGCAGGCATCGAGGACGGCATCCGAGCCTCTAAGCCAGCACGGCGTGGTGGTGCAGACCTGCACGTGGTTGCGGCCGATCGGCGTCAAGTTGAACATGGTGTAGAAGGTCGCCACCTCGCGCACGCGAATGGGCGCCATGTCCAGCATGCGGGCGACATGCTCCATGGCCGCGATCGGCAGCCAGTTGCCGTGCTGGCGCTGGGCCAGCTCCAAGAGCGGCAATACGGCGCTCTGCTGCTTGCCGGCGGGGTATTTGGCGATGATCCGCTTCGCCCGCTCGAGGTTGTCGGGTGTGAATGAGAAGCTCTCGGGCTGCGCCACGTCCTTATGGGCGGCGGGCTGGCTCATCGATCAATCTCGCCGAAGACGATATCCATGGAGCCGAGGATCGCCACCGAATCCGCCAGCATGTGCCCCTTGGAGCAGAACTCCATCGCCTGCAGATGGGTGAAGCCCGGCGCGCGGATCTTGCAGCGGTAGGGCCGGTTGGTGCCGTCGGCGACGAGATAGACGGCGAACTCGCCCTTGGGCGCCTCGACCGCGGTGTAGGTCTCGCCCGCCGGCACGTGGAAGCCTTCGGTATAGAGCTTGAAATGATGGATGAGCGCCTCCATCGAGCGCTTCATGTCGCCCCTGGGCGGCGGGGTGATCTTGCGGTCCTTGGAGACGTGCGGGCCGTCCGGCATCTTGTCGACCGCCTGGCGGATGATGTTGAGCGACTGGCGCATCTCCTCGACGCGCACGAGATAGCGGTCGTAGCAATCGCCGTTCTTGCCGATGGGTATGTCGAAATCCATGTCGGCATAGGCGGCATAGGGCTGGGCTTTGCGCAAGTCCCAGGGCACGCCCGAGGCTCTCAGCATCGGCCCGGTGAAACCCCAGTCGATCGCATCGTCCTTGCTGACGACGCCGATATCGACCGTCCGTTGCTTGAAGATGCGGTTCTCGGTCAGCAGGCCTTCCATGTCGTCGACGACCTTGGGGAACTGATCGGCCCACTTCATCACCGAATCGAGGAGACCCGCCGGCAGGTCCTGATGCACCCCGCCCGCCCGGTAGTAGCAGGCGTGCAGCCTGGCACCTGAGACCCGCTCGTAGAACTCCATCAGCAGCTCGCGCTGCTCGAAGGCCCACAGCAAGGGCGTCATCGCGCCCACGTCGAGCGCATAGGCGGTGACATTGAGCAGGTGGTTCAGGATCCGGGTGATCTCGTCGAACAGCACGCGGATGTATTTGGCCCTGGGCGGCACCTCGAGACCGAGAAGCTTCTCCACCGCCGCCACGAAGGCGTGCTCCTGGCACATGGGCGAGACGTAATCGAGGCGGTCGAAATAGGGGATCGCCTGCAGATAGGTCTTGTATTCGATCAGCTTCTCGGTGCCGCGGTGCAGGAGCCCGATATGCGGATCGATACGCTCGATGATCTCGCCGTCCAGCTCCATGACCATGCGCAAGACCCCGTGCGCAGCCGGATGCTGCGGTCCGAAGTTGATGGTCATCGGCTTGATGGTTTGCTCGGCCACGGTGCTATGCCCTATCGCTCATGCCTTGCCCGCCTTCTCGTCGCCCGGCAGGTGGATCATGCCTTCCCAAGGCGACAGGAAGTCGAAGCTGCGGAACTCCTGGCTCAGCTTCACCTTGTCGTAAACGACGCGCTTCTGCTCGTTGTCGTAGCGGAGCTCGACGAGGCCGGTCAGCGGAAAATCCTTGCGCAAGGGGTGGCCGTCGAAGCCGTAATCGGTCAGGATCCGGCGCAGATCGGGGTGATCGCTGAAGTAGACGCCGTAAAGATCCCACACCTCGCGCTCATACCAGCCGGCGGACCTGAAGACGGCAGTGGCGGAGGGCACGGGTGTGTCCTCATTCGCCCTGAGCTTCACCCGGATGCGCTGATTGTGCTTCAGGCTCAAGAGGTTGTAGACGACCTCGAAGCGCTCCGGGCGCTCGGGATAGTCGACCCCGCAGATGTCGACCAGCATCTTGAAAAGGCACTTGGCGTCGTCGCGGAGCACGGTCAGCACCCTGACGATCGCCTCCGGCTTTGCCCACAGCACCAGCTCGTCACCGGCGAGCGCGCAGGCCGTCGTTTCCATCGGGAGCTGGCCCAGGACGTGGTCGCCGAGCTCTTTGAGTTGGGCCGGCGTCATCAGCGCGCAATCGTCGTGGTGCGCTTGATCTTCTTCTGCAATTGCAGAATGCCGTAGAGCAGCGCCTCGGCCGTGGGCGGACAGCCCGGCACGTAGACATCCACCGGCACGATGCGATCGCAGCCGCGCACCACCGAATAGGAATAGTGATAGTAGCCGCCGCCGTTGGCGCAGCTACCCATCGAGAGCACCCAGCGCGGCTCCGCCATCTGGTCGTAGACCTTGCGCAAGGCCGGCGCCATCTTGTTGCAGAGCGTGCCGGCGACGATCATCACGTCCGACTGCCTCGGGCTCGGACGAAAGACGATGCCGAAGCGATCGAGATCGTAGCGCGAGCACGCCGTGTGCATCATCTCGACCGCGCAGCAGGCGAGCCCGAAGGTCATCGGCCAGAGCGAGCCGGTGCGTGCCCAGCCGACGAGCTTGTCGAGCTGGGCGACGATGAAGCCCTTGTCGGTCAGCTCCTCGGTTGCCGCCTTCAGCAAGGCGTCCTGCTCAAGCCCGGGCGGAAGCAGCGCGCCCGAGGCGGCGGGATTGACCACGGTCATTCCCATTCCAACGCTCCCTTCTTCCACTCGTAGACGAAGCCGACGGTGAGCACGCCCAAGAACGCCACCATCGACCAGAAGCCGAAGACCCCGATGTCGCTGAGCGCGACGGCCCAAGGAAACAGGAACGCCACCTCGAGGTCGAAAATGATGAACAAGATCGCCACCAGGTAGAAGCGCACATCGAACTTGGAGCGGGCATCCTCGAAGGCATCGAACCCGCATTCATAGGGCGAAAGCTTCTCCGGATCAGGATGCTGGCGGGCAAGCACCAGCGAGGCCACGATCGCGCCCCCGGCGATGGCGATGGCGAGCCCGAGGAAGATCAGGATTGGCAGGTAATCTCTGAGCAGCGGGTCCATGCGTCCGGTATCTCGGGGGCTGGCGGTTCACGAGTGGCCGACGACCGTCGCGCCGACGACGACGACGCAGCGCAGCAAGCCCGGTCGGCGCCCCCGCCCGACCCGGGCCGGCGCTACTATAATCTTGGTGCGCCGCGAAAAAAAGCCGCTGCGAGGCCTCATTGGCGGCACTGCTGACCATGTCCGATCGGGTGCCGTCCTGCGGCGGCGCACCCAGCGAATCTGATGGTCGGGATCGAATTTCGCGATGGCGCGAGCGACGGGACTTGAACCCGCGGCCTCCGGCGTGACAGGCCGGCGCTCTAACCAACTGAGCTACGCCCGCCTAGGCGCGCATCGCGAGCCCGCCTCAGATACTGTTTCGGCCCCATGGTGTCAAGGATGGCGGGGCGGCAAGGATGGTGGGCGATGACGGGATCGAACCGCCGACATCCTCGGTGTAAACGAGGCGCTCTACCGCTGAGCTAATCGCCCGCCTGGGCCGAAGCCGGGTTAACCAAGCATAACCCACAAATGCCGATGCCGGCGACCGCCCGGGCCGCCGGCATCCAGAAATCCGTCGGGTTCGTGCTTGCTAGTTGATGGCTTCCTTCAGACCCTTGCCGGCCTTGAACTTCGCTTGCTTGGAGGCGGGGATCTTGATCTTCGCCCCCGTCCGCGGGTTGCGACCTTCGCTCGCCGCGCGCTTGCTCACATGGAAAGTGCCGAAGCCGACCAACCGAACCTCCTTGCCGCCCTTGAGCGCGACGGTGATCTGGCCGAAGACGGCATCGACCGCCTTCGCGGCATCTGCCTTCGACAGTCCGCTGCTCTCCGAGACCGAAGCCACGAGGTCGTTCTTATTCACTTGCGCCCCCTGATCGAGAATGGAAAGGCCCCAATCATGGGTCAGATGACTGGCGGCCTGCGAACTCTAGATCGCGGTTAACGGCGCCGTCAATCGCCCAAAGCACGGGATATCGGGCATTCTCGACATGTTGCGCAGCATTCTCGCATGCGCAACGCGCACGAATGACAACGCGTGGGGGATGGAGATGAACGACAACGCCCGCCCCGGCCTGGCCGGAGCGGGCGTCATTATTGCCAAGCGGACGGCGTTGGCCTCAGTGGGTGACGACGCCGTGCTCGCCTTCTGCTGCGGGCGCCGGCGCCTTTACCTCCGGCTCTTCCCACTTGATCGGGGTCAGCGGCTGCGTCAGCGCGTTCTTCAGCACGTCGTCGACGGTCGCCACCGTTATGAGGTTGAGCCCGCGCTTGACGTTGTCGGGGATCTCGGCAAGGTCCTTCTCGTTCTCCTTGGGAATGAGAACGGTCGTGAGGCCGCCGCGCAGCGCCGCTAGCAGCTTCTCCTTCAAGCCGCCGATCGGCAACACCCGGCCGCGCAAGGTGACCTCGCCGGTCATCGCCACGTCGCGCTTGACCGTGATGCCGGTCAAGACCGAGACGATTGAGGTCACCATGGCGACACCGGCCGAGGGACCGTCTTTCGGCGTCGCGCCTTCCGGCACGTGCACGTGGATGTCCCTCTTCTCGAACAGGGTCGGCTTGATGCCGAATTCGATGGAGCGGCTCTTGACGTAGCTCTCCGCCGCCTGCACCGATTCCTTCATCACGTCGCCCAATTTGCCGGTCGCGGTCACCCGGCCCTTGCCGGGCACCGTCACCGCTTCGATGGTCAAGAGCTCGCCGCCGACCTCGGTCCAGGCGAGACCGGTGGTGACACCCACCATGTCTGCATCCTCGGCCTCGCCGTAGCGGAACCGCCTGACGCCGGCATACTTGCCGAGCGTTCGCGGCGTCACCCGGACCGGCTGGGCCTTCTTGCCCGGCTTCGCCAGCATGATGTCCTTGACCGCCTTGCGCGCGAGATTGGCGATCTCGCGCTCCAGGTTGCGCACGCCGGCTTCGCGCGTGTAGTAGCGGATGATATCGCGGAGCGCCTCGTCGGAGATCGACCACTCGCCCTTCTTCAGCCCGTGCGCCTTGATCTGTTTGGGAATCAGGTGCCGCTTGGCGATCTCCACCTTCTCATCCTCGGTGTAGCCGGGGATGCGGATGATCTCCATACGGTCGAGCAGCGGCTGCGGCATCCTGAGCGTGTTCGCCGTGGTGACGAACATCACGTCCGACAGGTCGTAGTCGACCTCGAGATAGTGGTCGTTGAAGGTGGAATTCTGCTCCGGATCCAAGACCTCGAGCAAGGCCGAGGACGGGTCGCCGCGCCAGTCGCTGCCCATCTTGTCGACCTCGTCCAAGAGGAACAGCGGATTGGACGACTTCGCCTTCTTCATGCCCTGGATCACCTTGCCGGGCATCGAGCCGATATAGGTGCGCCGGTGGCCGCGGATCTCCGCCTCGTCGCGCACGCCGCCCAAGGACATGCGCACGAAGTTGCGGCCAGTGGCCCTGGCGATCGACTTGCCGAGCGAGGTCTTGCCGACGCCGGGGGGACCCACCAGGCACAGGATCGCTCCCTTCATCTTGCCCATGCGGACATTGACCGCGAGGTATTCGAGGATCCGCTCCTTCACCTTTTCCAGGCCGAAGTGATCGGCCTCCAGCACCTTGTCGGCGGCGCGCAGGTCGCGCCTGGTCTTGGTGCGGTTCTTCCATGGGATCGACAAGAGCCAATCGAGGTAGTTGCGCACCACGGTCGCTTCCGCCGACATCGGGCTCATGGTCTTGAGCTTCTTGACCTCGCCCAGCGCCTTCTCGCGCGCTTCCTTCGATAGCTTGGTCTTGTTGATGCGCTCCTCGAGCTCGGCCGTCTCGTCGCGGCCCTCCTCGCCCGCGCCCAGCTCCTTCTCGATCGCCTTCAGCTGCTCGTTCAGGTAATACTCGCGCTGGGTCTTCTCCATCTGCCGCTTGACGCGGTTGCGGATGCGCTTTTCGACCTGGAGCACGCCGATCTCGCCTTCCATGAAGGCATAGACCCGCTCCAGCCGCTCGGACACAGTCGCGATCTCGAGCAACGCCTGCTTGTCGGCGATCTTCAGGTTGAGATGGGCGGCGACCGTATCGGCGAGCTTGCTCGCATCCTCGATCTGGTTGATCGAGACCAGCACCTCGGGCGGGATCTTCTTGTTGAGCTTGATGTACTGCTCGAACTGCGAGACCACCGCGCGGCTGAGGGCCTCCAGCTCCTGCCCGTCGCCTTCCGTCTCGGGCAAGGCCTCGGCCGTCGCCTCGAAGAACTCCGGATTGTCGGCGTAGCTCAGAATGCGGGCGCGGCGCACGCCCTCCACCAGCACCTTGACCGTGTTGTCGGGCAGCCTGAGGAGTTGCAGCACGGTACCGATGGTGCCGCAGGAATAGATGTCGTCGGTGCCGGGCTCGTCCTGGGAAGCGTTCTTCTGGGTGACCAGCAGGATCTGCTTGTCGTCCTTCATGACGTCTTCGAGCGCTTTGACCGACTTCTCGCGCCCGACGAAGAGCGGCACGATCATGTGCGGGAAAACGACGATGTCACGCAGGGGCAGGACTGGATAAAGCGTACCGCGCGAAACTTCTTGCATGGGTCCTTCTCTCACCCGGGCCCTCCGCCGCCGTCAATGGCCAACGAAGGACCAGGTCTTGCTACACCATATCAGGTGGCCTGCCGTCGCCTTCGTTCAAGGTCTGGCGTCAGGCCCGGCTCCCCTAAGCGGTGTTCCTCCCCATGCACCGGTCAGGCCGTCGCGTTCTCGTCTTCGCGTCGCTCGGAATGAACGTAGAGCGGCTTCGAGCCGCTTTCGACCACTTCGCGGTTGATGACGATCCGCTCGACGCCGCTCAAGCCAGGCAGCTCGAACATGGGATCCAAGAGGATCCCTTCCATGATCGAGCGCAGCCCGCGCGCGCCGGTCCTGCGGTGGAGCGCCTTCTTCGAGATCGAGCGCAAGGCCTCGTCCTGGAAGTCGAGCCGCACATCCTCCATCTCGAACAAACGCTGGTACTGCTTGACCAGCGCGTTCTTCGGCTTGGTCAGGATGTCCATGAGTGCCTGCTCGTCCAGATCCTCGAGGGTGGCGACCACCGGCAGCCGGCCGATGAACTCGGGAATGAGCCCGAACTTCAGCAGATCCTCCGGCTCGACATCCTTGAGGATGACGCCGGTGCGCCGCTCGTCGGGCCCGCGCACATCGGCGCCGAAGCCGATCGAGGTGCCCTTCTGGCGCGCGGCGATGATCTTCTCCAGCCCGGCGAAGGCACCGCCGCAGATGAACAGGATGTTGGTGGTGTCGACCTGCAGGAACTCCTGCTGCGGATGCTTGCGCCCGCCCTGGGGCGGCACCGAGGCGATGGTGCCTTCCATGATCTTCAGCAGCGCCTGCTGCACGCCCTCGCCCGACACGTCGCGGGTGATCGAGGGGTTGTCCGATTTGCGGCTGATCTTGTCGACCTCGTCGATGTAGACGATGCCGCGCTGCGCCCGCTCGACATTGTAGTCGGCCGCCTGCAGCAGCTTGAGGATGATGTTCTCCACGTCCTCGCCGACATAGCCGGCCTCGGTCAAGGTCGTGGCGTCCGCCATGGTGAAGGGCACGTCGATGATGCGCGCCAGCGTCTGGGCGAGCAGCGTCTTGCCGCAGCCGGTCGGCCCGACTAGGAGAATGTTGGATTTCGCCAGCTCGACGTCGCTGCTCTTTGCGCCATGGGCGAGGCGCTTATAATGGTTATGCACCGCCACCGACAGAACGCGCTTGGCATGGTCCTGGCCAATCACATAGTCGTCCAGGACCTTGCAGATGTCCTTTGGGGTCGGAACCCCATCGCGTGACTTGACCAGCGTGGTCTTGTGCTCTTCACGGATAATATCCATGCAGAGCTCGACACATTCGTCACAAATGAACACGGTCGGCCCGGCAATGAGCTTCCGCACTTCGTGCTGGCTCTTGCCGCAGAACGAGCAATAGAGAGTATTCTTGGCGTCGCCACCGCCGGATTTGCTCATGATCGCTCGGTTCCTCGTACCTTCGCCGCGCATATCATGTTACGCGGCGCCTTTGCTGAGGGACAACAAGTAAAAGCCCGATCCCGCTCTTGTGTCCCCGTGCCTCAACGTCATGCAAGAACCGCACCACGCGCCGCCCTGCGGCGGCGGCGGGGCGCCCCCCGCAACCCTAAGCCGCCGCCTTGTCCATGCCCTCGCGCGGCGGGCGACGCGTCACCACTTCATCGATCAGGCCGAATGCCTTGGCGTCTTCGGGCGACATGAACTTGTCACGCTCCATCGCGTCCTCGATCACCTCGATCTTCTGTCCCGTGTGATGGGCATAGATCTCGTTCAACCGCTTGCGCGTCGCAATGATCTCTCTGGCCTGGATCTCGATATCCGTCGCCTGCCCCTGGGCGCCGCCGGAGGGCTGATGCACCATGATCCGGCTGTTGGGCAGCGAGAATCGCTTGCCCTTGGCCCCGGCCGTCAGCAAGAGCGAAGCCGCCGAGGCCGCCTGGCCTATGCACATTGTGGCGATATCGGGGCGGACATACTGCATGGTGTCGTAGATCGCCAAACCCGAGGTCACGATGCCCCCTGGGGAATTGACGTAAAGCGAGATCTCCTTGTTCGGGTTCTCCGCCTCCAAAAACAACAGCTGGGCGCAGACCAGGCTCGAAACTGCATCGTTTATGGGCCCGACAATGAAAATGATGCGCTCCTTCAGCAACCTCGAATAGATATCGTAGGCACGTTCACCCCTTGGAGTTTGCTCCACCACCATCGGGACCAGGGTGTTCATCGTCGGCTCGAACAAGGTGCTCATGGGTCGGGCTCGAGTCCTTTGCGTCGTCGGGACAGTCAAGTAGGTATCAGGCAGGCAAAAAGCGAGCCCCTCCCCCGGGGTGGACTTTGGGAGGGGGTGGGGACCACCCCCTCCCCGGGCAGGCCCATGCTTGCCACGCTCGGCTTCCCCGACCAACCTACTCTAGGTCGGAGTCGTTAACCGATGGCTACCGGCCCCAGCGCCACCGAATCCGGCCGGGCGTCACTCAAAAGCCTCAGGCGGCCGGCTCCGCCGCCTCTTCTTCCTTCATGAGCTCATCGATGGCGACGCTGCGCTCGCTTACCTGCGCCATCTCCAGGATGAAGTCGACGACCTTCTCCTCATAGAGCGGCGCACGCAACGCGGCCATGGCATCGGGGTGGTTCTGGTAGAACTCGATGACTTCGCGCTCCCGGCCGGCATTGCGGCTTGCCGCCTGGGCTAGCGCTCTGCGCATCTCTTCTTCACTGACCTGGATATTGTTCCGGCGCCCAACCTCGGAGAGGAGCAGGCCGAGCCTGACCCGGCGCTGGGCGATCTGGCGGAAATCCGCCTGCTCGGTGTCGCTGAGCTGGGGCGCTGCCGGGGCCGCCGGTTCCGCCGGAGGCGTGCCGGCATCCCCGGGGCTCGCCTGAACGGCGCTCTCGGCCGCAGCGGCCGAATCGGTGCCCCGGGTCACCTGCTCGACGATGCTGTCGTATTCCGCGCCGACCATGCCGGCCGGAACCGGGAAGTCATGCTTCTCGGCGAGCACGTCCAAGAGCTTCCGCTTGAGGCGCATGCGCGCCATCTGCTGGTAGTGCCGCTCCAGCCGCTCGCGCAGCATGCGCTTCAGCCCGTCGAGATTGTCGGCGCCCACGGACTTGGCGAGCTCGTCATCGAGCTTGAGCGGCCCCAGCTCGCGAATCTCCTTCACCGTCACCTGGAAGACCGCAGTCTTGCCGGCGAGATCCTTGGCCGCATATTCGGCGGGAAACTGGATGGTGACGGCACGGCTTTCGCCGGAAGCGGCGCCGATGAGCTGATCCTCGAAGCCCGGCACGAAGCTCTTGGAGCCCAGGCCCAGCTCGTAGTCGTTCGCGGCCCCGCCCTCGAACTCTTTGCCGTCGATGCGGCCGACGAAGTCGATCATCACCAGGTCGTCGGACTTGGCCGGGCGCGGTTCGGCCAAGGGCTGGCTGCCGCGGTTGCGCTCGGCAATGCGCTTCAGCTCGGCCTCGACCTGGGCGTCGTCCACCGCCACCGTCAGCCGCTCCAAGGACAGGCCCGAGAAGTCGATCGGCTCGATCTCGGGCATGAGCTCGATCGCCAATGTGTATTTGAGATCCTTGCCTTCGGCGAACTCGTCGATCTCGATCTTCGGCCGGCCGGCGGAGCGCAGCCCGCGCTCGCTCAAGGCCGCCTGCGAGGTCTCGCGCACGGTCTGCTCCAGCACCTCGCCCATGACCTGCGGCCCGTAGCGCTTCTTGACCAGGCTCAAGGGCACCTTGCCGGGCCTGAAGCCGGGCAGGCGCACCGCGCCGGCGAGCTCGGAGAGCCGGGTCGACATCTGCTGGTCGATGGTATCGGCCGGGACCACCACGGTGAAGGTGCGGTTCAATCCCTCGGCATGGGTCTCGGTAACATTCATGGCGCAAAACCGTCCAATATCAGCATGAGTTCGAGAGCGGAGACATGAGAGCGCTGGTGCGGGCGAAGGGACTCGAACCCCCAAGGCTTGCGCCACCAGAACCTAAATCTGGCGTGTCTACCAATTCCACCACGCCCGCAATAGCCGCCCCGCCAGGCGCTCGGCAGCTTCCGGTGGCGAGAGGCGCGAGCTTGTAACACAGGCTTTCGGCCCCGTCGATGGTTGCCTTGCCTCTGGAATCATAGTGCAGTCTTGCCGTACCCACGTGCTCGCCGCGGGCGTGCGATAGTCAGTTCCAAAGCGGACCCTGTGAGACCTCGTTCCATGCGCGCCTGGCTCTACAGTTGCCTCGGTTTTCTCGGCCTGATCCAGGCCGCTTCGGCCCACCAGCTCAACCTCTCCACCATCTATCTGACCGTCGAGCTGCCGAAGGTCACCGCCGATCTCGGCATCTACGGGACCGATGCGGCACGCATGGCCAGCCGCGACCTGATTGATCCCGGCTCCGGGCTGGTCGATCCCGACAAGCTGGATGCGGCCGCCGCCGCGCTTGCTCGCTACTTCGGCCAGCATCTCGCCATTCGCGGCGGCAACGGGGCCGTCTGCGAGCAGGGTCCGCCGCTGCTCGGGCCGGATTTCGAAAGCGGGCTCCTGGCGCAGATCGTCTTCGACTGCAGCAAGGCCGAGGATGGCCTGGTGCTCACCTCGACGGTGATGCCGACGATCGATCCGGCCGGACGCCAGGCGATCGTGGTCAGCATCGGCAATGAGGAACGCCAGCTCCCTTTGCTCGACGCCCAGCACACCGAGGCGATGCTGACCAACGCGCCCCCCGGCGCCTGGGAGGTGGCGGAGAGCTATGTCGGCCTCGGCATCGAGCATGTGCTGACCGGCTACGATCACATCGCCTTCATTCTCGCCATGCTGCTCTGGGCCAGGCGCCCTTGGCCGGTGGTGAAAATCGTGACCGCATTCACGCTCGCCCATTCGACCACCTTGGCGCTGGCCACTCTCGGCATCCTCGAGATCTCGCCCTCGATCGTCGAACCGTTGATCGCCGTCACCATCGTCATTGCCGCAGCCGAGAATTTTCGTTCGCGCGCCATCGACCGCAAATGGCTCTACGCCCTGGTGCTCGGCCTGATCCACGGCTTCGGCTTCGCCGGCGCGCTGAAGGAAGTGGGCCTGCCCGGCTCGGCGATCCCCCTGTCGCTCGCCACCTTCAACATCGGCGTCGAGTTCGGCCAGCTCGCCATCGTCGCCGTGGCGATGCCGGTCCTGGCGGCTCTGGACCGGCTCATCGCCGCCGCCGACGCCCAGCCACAGCGGAGCGCCACCGTCGTCTACGCCGCCTCCGCCGTCATCGCCGCCCTCGGCCTCTATTGGATCGTCGAGCGCACGCTCTGGGCGTGAAGTGTCGTCAGCACAGTTGGCAAGGTCGCCAGCAGATCTTCGGCGATGAGACCCTGGCCGAATTCCCGCGCCGCCTCGCCATGCAGCCATGTCGCGGCGCACGCCGCCTCGAATGCCGGCATGCCTGCCGCCAACAGCCCCACCACCATCCCCGCCAGCACGTCGCCGGTGCCGGCCGTGGCCAAGCTGGGCGGCGCGTTCTCGTTGATGGCGGCGCGCCCGCCGGGCTCGGCGATCACCGTGTCCGGCCCTTTCAAGAGGATCACCGCGCCCAGCGCGTCGGCGGCCTTGCGGGCGCGGGTGAGCTTATCGCCGGGCTCCGGGAACAGCCGCTGGAACTCGCCCTCGTGGGGGGTGAGCACCGCCGGTCCTCGGATCATGCCCGCGAGCTCGCCGGCGCGGCCGGCGAAAACGGTGAGCGCATCGGCATCGATGACCGCCGCGCGCCCGGTCGCCAGCGCCGCCGTCACCGCCGCCTCGGTATCCGGGCCGACGCCATTGCCCGGACCCACCAGCATCGCGGTGATGCGTCGGTCCGCCAGGCGCTGGACCAGCTCCTCGATGCTGTCGACGGGATGAAAGAGCGTGCCCGGCTGGTCGGCGGTATAGATCGGCTGCAGTCGCGAGGGTGCCGCCAGGCTCACCAGCCCGGCGCCGATGCGGCGCGCGGCCAAGGCCGCCAAGCGCGCCGCACCCGTGAGGACGCTGCCGCCCCGCACCAGCGCATGGCCGCGCGCATATTTGTGCGCGTCCAGCGCTGGCCACGGAAACCGGCAAAGCCAGAGCGACGGCGCATTGGCGAAAATCTGCGGCCGAATATCCGACAGGACCGACGCGGCGATGCCGATGTCGACGATCTCGACGACGCCGCAATGGAGGCGTCCCGGCAGCATGAGATGGCCGGGCTTGCGGCGAAAGAAGCTGACGGTAAGTGCCGCACGAGGGGCCGCGCCGAGGATCTCGCCGGTATCGCCCTTGATGCCGCTCGGCACGTCGATCGCCACCACCGGCGGCCCTCCGGCGAGCCGTTCGACCACATCCTTAGCGAGGCCGCCCAGCGGTCGCGCGAGGCCGGCGCCGAACAGCGCATCCACCACCAGCTCCGCGCCGGCGAGCGAGTCCGCTCCGAGCCTCGCGAGCGGACCGTCCCAACGCTCGAGATTGCGCCGGGCCTCGCCCTTGAGGCGCTCCGGTGGCTCCAGCAACGCCACCCGAACCGGCCAGTCCGAGCTCATGAGATGCCGTGCCACCACCAAGCCGTCGCCGCCATTGTTGCCGGGGCCGCAGAGGATCAGCGTCGGCCTCGGCGACCATCCCCGGCGGATGGCTTCCGCCACCCCCGCCCCGGCACGCTCCATCAGCGCATCGCCGGAGGTTCCGTGCTCGATGGTGATTTGGTCCGCCCGAACCATCTCGGCCACCGAGAGCAGCGCTGCTTCGCCGACCGATGAAGCCGAGATCGTCATAATCTTATGGTTGGCTGCCGGCAGGACTGTGCAACATACAACACTGCGCTCAAGGGAGGATGCTCTGCATGCGGCTGGCGAATTTCGACGATGGCGGCGGCGACCGGCTGGGGGTCGTCGATGAGGGCGGTCTCATCGACCTCGCCGCCGCCGATCCGGCTCTGCCGAAGACGCTGATCGGGCTGCTCGCCGGCGGCGGGCAAGCCATGGCCGCGGTCAGGGCGGCAGCCAAGGGCGCGGACCGGCGGCTGGCGCTCGACTCCGTTCGGCTGAGGCCGCCGATCCCGCGTCCCGGCAAATTCCTCGCCGTCGGCCTCAACTACCGCGACCACATTGCCGAGCTGAAGAAGCCGATACCGGCATTTCCCTCGACCTTCGCCAAGATGGCGAGCGCCATCGTCGGCCCCCGCGATCCGGTTTGGCGGCCGCTTGTCTCCGATAGCCTCGACTATGAAGGCGAGCTCGCCTTCGTCATCGGACGGCGCTGCCGCCATGTGCCCCGTAGCCGGGCCCGCGAGGTGGTCGCGGGCTATCTCGTCGCCAACGACGTGACCGTGCGCGAATGGGTGGCGCTGACCGAGCAGATCGTGCCGGCAAAGTCCTTCGACACATGCGGGCCGATCGGCCCCTGGCTGGTGACGTCCGACGAGCTCGAGGATCCGCACAGGCTTCGCATCCGCACCACCGTCAATGGCGAGACGCGCCAGGACGGCAACACCGCCGACATGATCTTCGACTGCTGGCGCCTGGTGGAGATCCTGAGCCAAGCCATGACCTTGGAGCCGGGCGACATCGTCACCACCGGCACGCCCAAGGGGGTTGGCCATGGCTTCTCGCCGCCCCGCTACCTCAAACCCGGCGACCTGGTGACGGTGGAGATCGAAGGCATCGGCCACATCTCCAACCCGATCATCGACGAGCCGGCGGGAAGCGCGGCGCTTTAGTCCGGCCGCAAGGCGTGGATGCCCGGAACAAGCTGGGGTGGGCTTTAGGAGGGGGTGAGGATCACCCCCTCCTCGAACCTCCCCGGGGCATGACAATTGTACTCGTCATGCGCGGGCTTGACCCGCGCATCTACGTCCTCAGGCCAGTGCCGCGAGCTAAGGCGTCAGCCCCTGGCGACCGATGATGCGACCGGCGCTTCTAAAACCCTTGTGAACAAGTTCACAGCATTTGACCAAAATTGATGCTAGCGTTTTCCCTTAAGCGTGCAGCCACGATACAGCGGCAATAGACCGACCGCTGGGGGGACGTGCAATGCATCGCCCGACAGAGACGACCAAGCCGGATCGTTTGTCCGTCGTCCGAGCGTCGTTGAACCGGCGCGATCTCATCACGCTTTTGGGCGGAGCCGCGCTGGCGTGGTCGCTGCCCGCGCGCGCTCAGATGCCAGCTAAAGTCTTTCGCGTCGGGTTGCTCAGCGCCGGGGCGCCAATCGCTGACAACAGCCCCTCCGGGGCGCCACTCATCCGCGGCCTCGCTCGGCGCGGCTATGCGCTTGGTCAAAATTTGGCATTCGAACGTCGCGGAGCGGAAGGACACTTGGACCGCCTGCCGCAGCTCGTCACGGAGCTCGTGGCAAGCAAGGTCGATGTCATCGTCACCTCCGGCTATCCGTCGGCGTTCGCCGCCAAGCAGGGGAGCGCTCTACCGGTTGTGGCGGTCGCCGCAGGCGATCCTGTCGGTACCGGACTGGCCGACAGCTTGGCGCGGCCCGGCGGCCATATTACCGGCATCTCGGACGTGTCGGCGGAGCTCACGCCCAAGCGGTTGGAGCTACTGAAACAGTTTGCGCCCAGCCTGCGTCGGGTGGCGGTGCTGTGGAATGCCGACGACCTCGGAATGACGCTGCGGTATCGGGCGTCGGAAGCAGGCGCCCAGGCACTGGGTGTCAGCGTCCAGCCATTGGGTGTGCGCGCGCCTGACGATTTCGACCAGGCGTTCGGGGCAATGAAGAGTGACATGCCGGACGCGATCCTCATGGTCACCGACTCGCTCACCATTCTCAACCGAAAGCGGGTTTTCGAATTCGCTGCGGCGCATCGGCTGCCGGCCATCTATGAGTTTGCCTCCCTCGTCAGCGACGGCGGCTTGATGTCATATGGTCCGGATCAGGACGAAAGTTTCGACCGCGCTGGAGACCTCGTGGATCGCATTCTCAAAGGAGCGAACCCCGCGGTATTGCCATTCGAACAGCCGACGCTCTTTCGCTTCGTCCTCAACCTGAAGACCGCCAAGTCGATCGGCTTTGAAGCCCCGGCGTCATTGCTCGCCCGCGCCGACGAGGTGATCGAATGAGGCGGCGGGAATTCATCGCAACACTGAGCGGTGCGTTCAGTGCTTGGCCGGTTGCCATTCACGCCCCAGCAGAAGGCGATGCCGGTGATCGGCTACCTCAACGGCAACTCGCCCGACGCCTTTCAAGAGAATAATGCGGCCGCGGTCCGCCAGGGACTGAGCGAAGCCGGCTACGTCGAAGGACAAAATCTAACGATCGAATACCGTTGGGCGGAAGGCAAATACGATCGGCTACCCGCGTTGGCCGCCGATCTCGTCGGCCGCAAGGTCGATTTGATCGTGGCAAGCGGCGGCTCCGGTCCAGCACGTGCTGCTAAATACGCAACTTCGACGATCCCGATCGTCTTCACCAGCTCTGGCGATCCGGTCGGGGACGGCTTGGTCGCTAGTCTCGCCCGGCCGGGCGGTAACGTCACGGGCGTCAGCATCATCGCAGCCGAGCTGACTCCCAAACGGTTCGAGCTGCTGTCCGAGCTGGTGCAGTCAGTCCGCGTGATCGCCCTGCTCGTGAATCCGACCGGTCCTAGTTATGAGCGTATCATTGCAGAGGTGCAGGAAGGAGCGCGCGCCAAGGGAGCGCAGCTCTTGATCCTGAACGCCAGCAACGAAAGCGAAATCGATGCGGCCTTCGCGACGCTCGTCCAGCGGCATGCCGGCGCGATCGTCATCGATTCCAATGCATTCTTCACCGGCAGGCGCGAGCAGCTCGTGGCGTTGGCATCGCGCCATGCGCTGCCGGCAATCTATGCGTTTCGTGAATACGCCGCTATAGGCGACCTGATGAGCTATGGACCAAGCGTTACGGCCGCCTATCGCCAAGCCGGCATTTACGCCGGACGGATCCTCAAGGGCGCCAAGCCGGCCGATCTGCCGGTCCAGCAGCCGACCACGTTCGAGCTGGTGATCAACCTCAAGACCGCCAAAGCGCTCGGCCTGACCGTTCCGCAATCGATCCTGTCGCGCGCCGACGAGGTGATCGAGTGAGGTTCGCGCCACCGTCTGAGATCGCTCGGCCCATCTTTTGAGCCTGCCGGTGGCGACATTTGACGTCGTCGGATTGACGAGCGAAGCGCCCGGTGCGGTCGCCTTGCGCTCACCCGCGTCCGGTTGACGAAGTCGGCTGCGGCAGCCGGCGCCGCACATAGTCCAGCAGCAGCACGTAGAGGACCCTCAGGATCGGGTCCAGGAAGTCCAGGGGCACCGGCGCATCCGGCGACGGCAGCAGCCGACGCATGGCGAGGTCGTCCTTCGACTCGGCTGCCGACTCCGAAGTCCTGCAACGCTGCTCCCAAGGCAACGTGCCGCGGACATAGCGGATCATCGCCTCGAAGCTGTCGCGCGCGCTCGGCGTGAGGACGGCGAGCTGGCCTTTGATCTGCCCCGGGTCGATGACGGTGCAAATCGTATTTTCGGCGGCGATCGCGGAGGCCATGCGCGGCGAGCCGTCGATCAGCGCCATCTCGCCGAATATCGACCTCTTGCCGATCGTGGCAAGAATGACGGGTCCGTCGGCGGTATCCTTCGCGATCGCCACCTTGCCGGAGCGGATCAGATAGGCAGCGTCGCCCTTGTCGCCTTCCTTGAAGATGACACTGTGGCTCTTGAAGAGTCTCCTCACCTCCTTAGGGTGCGCGCGCCTGTTGGAACGGGACGGTCCTGTCCTGGCCATTGCTACGGCGCCAGCACCTGGCGGCCGATGATGCGGCCGGCGCGGAGATCGGCCAAGGCCGCGTTGGCATCCTCGAGGGGACGGGACGCCACCGGGATCGGCTTGATCTTGCCCGCCTTGACCAGGCCGATGAGCTCTTTCAGCTCCGGCAGGCTGCCGACATAGGAGCCGCGCAAGGTCAGCGCCTTCAACGGCAGCGAGACCAGCGGCAGCGTGATCTCGCCCCCGAACAAGCCGACGACGATGTAGCGGCCGCCCTTGGTCAGGGCATCGAGCGCCAGCTTGGCGCTTGCCGCCGAGCCGACGAAATCCACGACCGCCATCAGCCGATTGCCGGCGAGCCCACGCAGCCGCTTCGCCGCATCGCTCTCGCCGGCATTGACAGTCTGGCGAATGCCCGCCGCACGGGCGGCGGCGAGCTTCGCCTCCTCCAGATCGATGCCGATGACGGGAGCGCCGAGCAGCGCCGGCGCGATGTGGACGGCAGCCAAGCCGACCCCGCCCAAGCCCAGGATCGCCACCCAGTCGCCCGGCAAGGTCGGGCCGATCTTCTTCAAAGCGCTGAAGGCAGTCACACCCGAGCAGGCATAGGTGGCCGCCAAAGCCGGATCGATCCCGTCGATGTCGACGAGGTATTTCGGGTGCGGCACAATGAGATGGTCGCTGTAGCCGCCGGGACGGAAGACGCCGATCGACTGTCCGGCGACGCAGAGGTTCTCTTCTTCGGCCCGGCAGGGCGCGCAGGCGCCGCAGCCGAGCCAAGGATAGACCAGGCGCACGGCCCCGGGTTCGACACCCCTCGCCTCCGGTCCGAGCGCTGCCACCGTGCCCACCACCTCATGGCCGAGGGTGAGCGGCAGCTTGATGCCGCGATCGGAGAGCGTCATCTGCTTGCCGCGGCCGAGATCGTAGTAGCCGTCGGCCAAATGCAGATCGGAATGGCAGACCCCGCAGGCCTTGACCCGCACCAGCACCTCGGTGCCCTTGGGCCTGGGCGTCTCCACCGCCACGCGTGCCAGCGGCTTGCCGAAATCCGTCACCTGGTAGCTGAGCATGAATGCCTCCTCGATGGCGACGCTCGGCTCCAGCCCGTCGCCGTCACGGCCGGCCGCCGCCGGTCGAGCCGCTGCGATGCCGTTGGGAGTCGCCCGGCACTGGTAGGACCGCTCAAGCTGCAGGCGACCCTTCCTGAGCACTTATCGAACCATGTTCCTCGCGCCGGAGCCAGCTTTCCGGCGAGTCCTCGAGGCGGCCCGTGAGATACAACGCGCTGCATGAGGGTGGGGCCCGGGCCGTTCTTCCTCTTTCACACTTCCCGCTGCCCGCATCAGCGACATGTCGGCCGCTTGTTACGTAGCTCGTTCACCCGATTGCCCTGAGCCGGTGGCATTAGGCGCTTCTCAGCGACGACCAGCTACGCCATCATGGGCCGATGGCAAGGGGACCGGCCGGACGGGGTCTGTCGGTCGATAAACCCCGTGGTTCGGCTCGCGGCACGGTCATGGTGCCTGCCGGGAACCTCGAAGAAAAGTGCGGCATGGGAGGGACGATATGAAACTCATCGCAAGGAAGCCGGCGCTGATCGTGTTTGCGGCGCTGGCGAGCGGCTTGTTGCTGGCGGGAACCGTGCTGGTCGGCTCGGCCTGGGCGCAGACCAAGTACAAAGAGTCGCCGGCGCTCGCAGAGGAGGTCAAGGCCGGCAAGCTCCCCGCGGTCGACGCCCGGCTGCCCGAACAACCCCTCGTGGTGCCGGTCGTCGAACGCGCCGGGCAGTATGGCGGCGTGTGGCGCCGCGCTTTCCTCGGCCCGGCCGATGCCAACAATTATGTTCGGGTCGTCTACGACTCGCTGTTCCGCTTCTCACCGGACGGCGCCAAGATCGAGCCGAAGCTCGCCGCCGGAGCCCAGCCGTCGGCCGACTACAAGCAGTGGACGATCACCTTGCGCAAGGGCTCGCGCTGGTCCGACGGCGCGCCCTTCACCGCGGACGATATCGTCTTCTGGTACAAGGACATCGCGCTGAACCGCGACCTCATGCCCGCGCCGCCGCCGTGGATCCGCAATGCCGATGGCTCGCCGGCGCTGGTGGAAAAGACCGACACCTACACGGTTCGCTTCACCTACAAGGAACCAGCGACCCTGTTCTTGACCGCGCTCGCGAACGCGGACGGCGCCGACCGCGGCTATGCGATGTTCCAGCCGGCGCACTACCTGAAGCGTTTCCACCCCAGCTACACGCCCAAGGAAGAGGTCGACAAGCTGGTGCAGGCCGCCGGCTTCAAGACTTGGGGCGAGCTGTTCGCGACCCGGTCCCAACCGCCGGAGAATCCCGACCGGCCGTCGATGGCGGCGTGGGTCTCCGAGAGCCGGATCAGCGACCCGGTGTTCACGCTGCGCCGCAACCCCTACTACATCGGCGTTGATCCGGAGGGTAACCAGCTGCCCTATCTCGACAGCGTGCGCTTCACCTACTTCGCCGACACCCAGGCGCTGAACCTGGCGGCGATCGCCGGTGACTTCGACATGCAGGAACGCCACATCGTGATGACCAACTACCCGGTCTTCAAGGACCAGGAGCGCACCGGCAAGTACCGGGTCATCACTTGGCCGACGTTCGGCGGCGCCGACGCCGTGCTCATGTTCAACCAGACCTACACGGCCGACCCCGAGATGGGAAAGCTGATGGCGACCAAGGAGTTTCGGGTCGCCATGTCCTATGCGATCAACCGCGACCAGATCAAGGAATCGGCCTTCCTCGGGCTGGGCGAGGCGCGCCAGGGCATCCCGGCGCCGTGGCATCCCTACTTCCCGGGCGACGAGTGGGCGAAGAAGTACACCGAGTTCAAGCCGGATGAGGCGAACAAGCTGCTCGACCAGATCGGCCTGACCAAGCGCGACGCCGCGGGCATCCGCCTGTTGCCGAACGGCAAGCCGGCGACCATCGAGATCAGCGTCGTGCCGGCGTTCGGCGCCTGGCCAGACGTCGCCCAGCTGATCGCCCGCGACTGGGAGAAAGTCGGCATCAAGTCCGTGGTGCAGATCCGCGAGCGGGCGCTGCACTTCACGATGCGCGACGCGAACGAGCTGATGACCGAGATCTGGAACGAGGACACCTCCGCCTTCCCCTTCACCGGCAACGCCAAGATGGACGTGCGCAATGCGGTGATCCTGACGCTCGGCCCGCTCTATACGAAGTGGCTCGCTACCAAGGGCAAGGAAGGCGTCGAGCCGCCACCGCCGGTGAAGCGTCTGCTCGAGCTCGTCGACCTGGCGCGCACCGTCGGCCCCGACGAGCAGGTCAAGGCTGCCCAGGAGCTGTTCCGCGTCTGGGTCGACAACCTCTACGAGGTCGGCATCATCGGCCTGACGCCGATGGTGCAGGGCGTGGTGGTGGCCAACGCCAAGATGCGCAACATCCCGACCACGCTGGGCAACGACTGGCCGCTGCGCAGTCCCGGCAACGCGCGCACCGAGCAGTTCTTCCTCGCCCGGTGAGCAGTTGAGCGAGTCGAATCGGCTTCCGGCTCTCTTCCCCCTCCCCTTGCTGGAAGGGGAGGGTGGAGGGCAGGGTTTGCGTCCGGCTGACCCCCGATGATCGCCTATATCCTCCAGCGCCTGCTGCTGCTGCCGGTTCTGCTGTTCTTCTTCTCGATCATGGTGTTCGCGATCGTGCAGGCGCCACCCGGCGATTTCCTGACGTCGTACGTGGCGACTTTGGCCGCATCGGGCAGCTCGATGAGCGCCGAGCACATCGACGCGCTGCGCCACCAGTACGGCCTCGATCAGCCGCTGATCATCCAATACCTCAAGTGGGTGCAGAACCTGCTCACCGGCAATCTCGGCCTGTCGCTGGAATATCAGCGGCCGAATGCCGACCTGATCGGCGAGCAGCTGTTCCTGACCATCGCCCTCGCCCTGTTTTCCTTCGTTCTGACCTGGGTGATCGCGATCCCGGCCGGGATCTATTCCGCCACGCATCAGCGTTCGATCGTCGATTACGTGCTGGCAGTGTTCAACTATGTCGGCGTCGCCACGCCCAACTTCATGCTGGCGTTGATCCTGATGTGGCTCGCCTTCGCCTATTTCGACATCGGCATCACCGGGCTATTCTCCTCCGAGTTCGCCGGGGCGCCCTGGAGCGGCGCCAAAGTCGTCGATTTGCTCAAGCACATCTGGTTGCCAGCCTTGGTGCTGGCGATCGCCGGCACGGCGCGGCTGACCCGCGTGATGCGCGCCAACCTGCTCGACGAATTGAACAAGCCCTATGTCATGACCGCGCGCGCCAAGGGCCTGAACGAATGGCGGGTGGTGCTGCGCTATCCCGTGCGGCTCGCCTTCAATCCGCTGGTCAGCACCATCGGCTGGTACCTGCCGGCCTTGTTCTCCGGCAGCCTGATCGTCGCGACCGTGATGAACCTGCCGAACATTGGGCCGCTGCTGCTGCGCGCCCTGGTCAACCAGGACATGTACCTGGCCGGCGCGATCCTGCTGATCTACTGCTTCCTGACGATCATCGGCACCCTGCTGTCCGACATCCTGCTCGTCTGGCTCGATCCCCGCATCCGGTTGGGTGGCTGAGATGACCATCGCCGCCCCGGACGCCTCGGTGGTCGAGGAACGGATTTCCGTCGCCTCGAACTGGACCTTGGTGTGGTGGCGATTCCGCAAGCATCGCCTGGCGCTGTTCAGCACCTTCATCTTGTTCTGCTTCTATGCCGTGGTGATCTGCCCGGATTTCTTCAGCACCCAGCATCCCGAGCTGGCCGAAGCCCGCCAGGCCTTCATACCGGTGCAGGGGCTGCATCTGTTCGACGATGGCAGCTACAGCCCGTGGGTCCCCGGCATCGTCGGCAAGCGCAATTCGGTGACCCTGCGCGTGGAATGGGGTGTCGATCCGCAGCGCAAGATGCCAATCGGCTTCTTCGTCGAGGGCTACAAATACCGATTGCTTGGCCTGTTCACGACCACGGTCCATCTCGTCGGCCCGCTCGACAAGAGCCAGCGCATGTTCCTGCTCGGATCGGATCGGCTGGGCCGCGACCAGTGGTCCCGCCGGATGCACGGCACCCAGACCTCGATGACCATCGGTCTGGTCGCCGTGGCGCTCAGCGTCATCCTCGGAGTGCTGCTCGGCGGCATCTCCGGCTATTACGGCGGCTGGCCTGATCAGATCATCCAGCGGCTGATCGAACTGCTGCAATCGGTGCCGACGATTCCGATCTGGCTGGCGCTGTCGGCCGCCCTGCCGCGCGACTGGACGCCAACCCAGGTGTTTCTGGCGATCACCGTGATTCTTTCGCTGGTCGGCTGGACCACGCTCGGCCGCGAAGTGCGCGGGAAATTCCTCGCCTTGCGCGAGGAGGATTTCGTGCTGGCCGCCGATCTCGCCGGCGCTAGCCGGCTCAGGATCATCATGCGCCACATGGTGCCGACCTTCCTCAGCCACATCATCGCGACCAGCTCGCTGGCAATTCCGTTGATGATCATCAACGAAACGTCGCTGTCGTTCCTCGGCCTCGGCATCCGGCCGCCGGCGATCAGCTGGGGCGTGCTCCTGCAAGAGGCGCAGAACATTCAGACCTTGGCGTTGGCCCCCTGGCTTCTCACCCCCGGGCTGCTCGTGATCGTCGCCGTCCTGGCCTTCAATCTGGTTGGTGATGGGCTGCGGGATGCCTCCGATCCGTACAGCCGCTGAAACCGGCGAAGATCAGCCGCTGCTGTCGGTGCGCGATCTGCGTGTCTCGTTCGTCCTGGACGAGGGCACCGTGCGCGCGGTCGACGGCGTTAGCTTCGATGTGCTGCCCGGACAGGTGCTCGGCATCGTCGGCGAAAGCGGCTGCGGCAAAAGCGTCACCATGAAGGCGCTGTTGCAGCTAGTCGAAGAACCCGGACGCATCGCCGGCGGCCAGATCCTGTTCCGCCGCCGCACCGGGAGCGGCGATGACGGGCTGGACGAGGTCGTAGATCTGGCAAAGCTGCCGCCGCGCGGGCCGGCGATCCGGGCGATCCGTGGCGCCGAGATCGCGTTGATCCCGCAGGAACCGATGGCGGCGTTCAGCCCGGTTCACACCGTCGGCGACCAGATCATCGAGGCGATCCTGCTGCACCAGCGCCAATGGCGCCCGGAGGGCCGCGGACTCAGCCGCGGCGAGGCTCGCGAGGTCGTCGTCGACCTGTTTCGAGACGTCGGCATCTCGATGCCGGAGCAGCGCGTCGACGCCTATTCCTGGCAGCTCTCGGGCGGCCTGCGCCAGCGTGCGATGATCGCCATGGCACTGTCGTGCAAGCCGCGTCTCTTGATCGCCGACGAACCGACGACGGCGATCGACGTGACCACCCAGGCCCAGGTTCTGGCGCTCCTGCGCGAGCTCAAGCGCAAATACGGTACCGCCATCATTTTCATCACCCACGATCTGGGGGTGATCGCCCAGATGGCGGCCTACGTCGTCGTGATGTATCTCGGGCGTGTCATGGAGCAGGGCCCCGTCGACACCATCTTCCATGCGCCGAAGCATCCCTATACCCGTGCCCTGCTCCGCTCGATCCCGAGCCTGCACGGTGCGACGCGGGTGACGCTACCGACGATCAGCGGCGCCCTGCCCCATCCGTTCAACCGCCCGCCGGGCTGTCCGTTCCATCCTCGTTGCGACGACGTCCGGCCCGAGCAGTGCATGAAGCGCGTGCCGCGTCTCGAACCCGTCGCCGAGGACCACTCGGTCAGCTGTTTCCTCTATCACGACATGGCCGACCCGCAATGACGGTCCCCCCGCCCCCCGCTAAGGCTTCGGCGCCGCTGCTCGACGTGCGCGGCTTGCGAAAATTCTTTCCGATCGTGAAGGGTGTGTTCCGCCGGGTCGCCGGGCAGGTTCGCGCCGTCGACGACGTCAGCTTCACGCTCAGCGAAGGCGAGACGCTCGGGCTGGTCGGCGAGAGCGGCTGTGGCAAGACCACAGCATCGCGCTGCATCCTCAGGGCGATCGAGCCGACGGATGGCCAGATCCTGTTCCGCACCCGCGACAGCCGGGTCGTCGACTTGGCGCCGATGTCACGATCCGAGTTGCGGCCGTTGCGCGCCGATATCCAGATGATCTTCCAGGATCCGTTCGGGTCGCTCAACCCGCGCATGACCCTGTTCGACAATGTTGGCGAACCGTTGCTGGTCAACGGCCTGACCAACCGGCGCGAACGTACCGACCGCGTAGCCGACTTGCTGAAGCTGGTCGGCTTGCGGCCGGAATTCATGCATCGCTTCCCGCACGCCTTCAGCGGCGGCCAGCGCCAGCGCATCGGCATCGCCCGTGCCCTGTCGACCAATCCGCGGCTGGTGGTCGCCGACGAACCGGTCTCGGCACTCGACGTGTCGGTGCAGGCACAGGTGCTGAACCTGCTGCTGGAGCTCCAATCTCGCCTGCGCCTCACTTTCCTGTTCGTCGCCCACGATTTGTCAGTGGTGCGTCACATTTCGGACCGAGTGGCCGTGATGTATGTCGGCCAACTGGTCGAGCTAGCGGCGACATCGGCGGTGTTCGAGCGCCCCCGGCATCCCTATACCGCCGCATTGATGCGCGCGGTACCGGTGCCGGACCCGCGCGTGGCGGCTGGCGACGTTGTCCTCAAGGGCGAGGTGCCGAGTCCGGCGGCACCGCCGTCCGGCTGCTATTTCCACCCGCGCTGCCGCTTCGCCGAAGAGCGCTGCCACCGTGAGGCACCGCCCTTGCGCGAGGTGACTCCAGGCCATTTCGCCCGCTGCCATCTCGCCGAGCAGCTGGATCTGGCTGCCCTCTGAGCTGGTGCCGTCGAGAAGCGTGGGGCTGAGTATGCCGGGTAGAATCCCGTCCAGCTTACATTGCCAGGCCGACTGGTTCCGGCGCCTGGGTTCGACATTCAACGGCGCGGTCAGCGAGCTGCTTGCCGAAATCCGTCACCTGGTAGCTCAGCATCCGCCGCTCCTCATGGCTGTGCGCCGCTGGTCGACCCGCTGGCGCCGAGGCCGGGCACCGTCCGGTATTGGAATGACTGCTCGAGCTGCTGGCGGTAGGGGTTCGGATCGAGCGGCGTGCTCCGCTTCTTCAGTTGGTCATCCGGACCCCAGCGGTAGACTTGGCACTCGGTGGTGCGGTCGCGATAGAAGTAATAGCTGGTATCCGGCTTGGCTGCGGCGGCGCGATCGCTCAGATTCCACTCCGCCTTGGCCACACCCAGAATGCCGGGCCCGATCGGACCGTTGAACACGAAGCTATAGGCATAGAGCTCGTTCTGATTGAACCGGCCATTGGCGCAATGGGTGCTGAGCTCGGCGTCGAGCACGCCCACCTCCCAATAGGGAAGCTGGCTGTAGTGAACGCTGACATCGCGTCGCTGCGCGTCGGCCGCAGGAGCGATGCAGATTAAGAGGATCGCAAGCGCGAGGTGTCGTCTGAGCATGATCGCCTACCCGCTCAACTTTAGCATGACTCGCGCGCAATCTTCGTACCACCCGGTCGGGTTTCGGGACATGTACGCAAGGCGCACGCACGCCTCCCGAGGAGCGGTCGGGATCGGATGGACAACCGACTGACGGGGCGCGGCTAATGTGCCGGTTCCGAAGTTCGCCGGCATCGCCGGCGAACTTCGGAACGGTCGGCACATTTTATATTCAATAAGCTAGTGTCGACCTGAATCTGAAATTCGTGGCCACGAATTTCAGATTCACGACACTAGCGCGGGGCGGGGGCGCCGCGCTGCTGAGGGACCGCCTTGAACTGATAGGATTGCTCGACCAGCGGCCGGTAGGGATTGAAGTCGAGCGGGGTGGCACCCTGCTTCTTCGGCTGATCGGCGGCACTCCAGCGGAAGACCTGGCAATTCGTCGTGCGGTCGCGATAGAAATAGTAGCTGGTGTCCGGCTTCGCCGCGCCGGCGAGGTCGCTGAGATTCCACCCGGTCTTGGCAACGCCGACGACGCCCGGCCCGATCGGTCCGTTGAAGACGATGCGAAAGGAATAGATGTTGGTCTCGTTGAAGCGACCATTGGCGCAGAGCGTGCTCAACTCGGAGTCGAGGACCCCCACCTCCCAATAGGGGAGCTGGCTCGTCTGCATGTTGACGTCGCGCTGCTGCGCCTCGGCCGCGCCGAGGGCGAGGAGGACAAGGACGGCGGCCATGGCAAGGTGCCGGAACATGGCCAACATTCTACCACGAGTCGCCCCTGACTTGCAGGCGCCGGCGCCGGGCATTGCGCAAGGCCCGCCTCGCCTTCTAGGCTTGATCATGCAGCATTTAAGGCAAGGACACGCGGTGCCATGACCCAGCGCATCACCAGGCGCCGTCTTGGCCACCTCGGTCTCGGCGCCGGCGCCGCCTGGGCTTTGGCGGGAACCGGCGCCGCCGACGCCGAGACCGGCGGCAGCATCCTGGTGTTCGCCGCCGAAGCGCAGCCGCCCACCCTCGACATGCATTTCTCGACCGCGGTCGCCACCCGCAACATCGCGCTCCACATGTTCGAGCAGCTCGTCACGCGCGATGAATCGAACCGGCCGATTCCAGAGCTGGCGCAATCCTGGGAGACGAGCCCCGACGGCCTCGTCTACCGCTTCGCGCTCCGTCGCGGTATTCAGTTCCACAACGGCAAGGAGCTGACCTCCGCCGACGTGCTGGCGTCGTTCCGGCGGTTTCAGCGCATCGGGCTCGCGCGCAGCCTCTTGAATCCGGTCGCCGCCATGGAAGCCCCGGATCCCGATAGCTTCGTGCTCACCTTGAAGCAGCCGGTGCCGGTGATGATCGAGCAGCTGAGCCAGTTCGGCGTGCCGCTGGTGATCTATCCGGCGGCGGAAGCCGAGAAGGACGGCGGCCGCGCCCAGCTCATCGGCACCGGGCCTTACCGCTTTCGCGAATGGATCCCCGACAGCCATGTGCGCCTCGAGCGCTTCCAGGACTATCGCCCGGACCAGCGCTATCCCGGACCGACCGGCTTCGGCGGCCGCAAGCGGGCGCTCATCGAGGTCGTCGAGTTCCGCTTCGCCACCCAGCCCGGCGCCCGGGTGGCCGGGCTCGAGACCGGCCAGTTCCAGGCGACGGAGGACGTGCCGCCGAAGAACGCCGAACGGCTGAAGCAGAACCCGGCCATCACCCTCTATCCCTTGCGCCGCTACGGCCAGCAGGTCGCCTGGGTCAACCATGCCCGCCCGCCGACCGATACGCTCGCGATCCGGCGCGCGATCCAGATCGGCCTCGACATGGAAGAGATCATGGAGATCGCCAATGACGGCGCCTACGATCTCGGGCCCGGCTTCCAATATCCGGGCAATCCCTACTACGTCGAGGACGGCCAGGAGTTCTACAACGCGAACCGGCCCGATGCGGCACGCCGCCTCATGGCCGAGGCGGGCTACAAGGGCGAAGAGGTGGTGCTCCTCACCAACTCGACCTTCACGCCGCACTACAATGCGGCCTTGGTCATGGCCGAGCAGTTGAAACGGCTCGGCTTCAAGACCCGCCTCGACGTGTTCGACTGGCCGACCGCCACGGCCAAGCAGCGCAACCAGGCGGATTGGAATTTCTGGTTCACGGTGCAGGGCACTGGCCCCTCGGTCGGGCCGTTCAGCGCCTATCAGAACCTGATCTCGCCGCAGAACCAGGCCTTCGTTCCCGATCCCGTGCTCGACCGCTGCTACGAGGAGATGATCACCGGCGCCACCTTGGAGGAGCGCAAGCGTGCCTTCGGCCGTTTCCAGGCTCGGGTCTACGAAGCCGTGCACCTCATCAAGTTTGGCGATCAGACCAAGATCCAAGCAACGCGCTCCACCGTGAAGGGGTTTCGCCCCTTCCGCATTCCGCGGCTCTGGGATGTGAGCATCGAAGGGTGATGAGCCGCATCGTCCGCCTACCCTTGGTCGGCGAAGTTCCCCCGCTTCATACCTACGTATAGATGCGAAGGCGCAAACGCTGGGCGAGGCTGGCACGAAATTGCCATGGCTCGGCTGATCCGGGCCTGGCACGGCCTCTTTCCTGGAGCCCTTGCCATGATGCCCATGAAACAAAAGCCGGTCGTCAGACCGGACATGCGGCTTGGGTTGATCGTCCGCTTCACCTTGCTCGCAGGCGCGGCCGGCCTGTTGGCGCTCACCACCGCCACGATCCTCGTCAGCTTCGGCAGCCTGCTGGCGCGGGTGATCTTCGCCTTCACGGTGAGCGTGCCGCTCTACGTGCTGTTCTATTGCCTGCAGCACACCTGGGCGCGGCTGTTCCCGCCGACTGTTTTGACCGCCTCACCCCCGCACCGTCACGGGCTCAATGACGGCGAAGCCCCCGCCGGGCGCATCGCCGCCGCCCGCATGAGCTGACCCAAGCCGCCCAATATTTCTCAGGAAACCAAAGGGATAAGGTGGGGCGAGCGACCGGGCTTGAACCGGCGCAGTCCGGATCCACAAATCGACTCTCTATCTGTAAGGCGCTGACCTAGCGTGACGTCAGGTCGCGCGCCTCGGCGCGGCCGACGGGGCTTGCATGGGGTGGTCGGTGGGGCTTGCAATGGGGTCGTGGCAAGCTTAGTTTATACGCATACCATACACACAGATTTAGATTGTGACCGGTAACGCGTATGTGTATTTTATACACATGAACGCTAAGGACGTGATCAAGTTGCTGAAGTCCGATGGCTGGCTCGAGATCCGGGTGAAAGGCTCGCACCACATCTTCAAGCATCCGACCAAGACGAGCCTCGTCGTGGTTCCGATGCATGGCTCCAAGGATCTTGGGGCAGGTCTTTTGAGAGCAATCGAGCGCGGCGCGGACGTGAAATTGAGGAGCAAATAAAATGGTGGCGAAAGTCTTTCACACGATCCTCTTTCAAGAGCCGAGCGCCGCGCCCAGCGATGGCTGGGGCGTGATCTTCCCGGACTTCCCTGGTTGCGTGAGCCAGGGCGATACGACCAACGCAGCGATCGCCAACGGAAAGGAGGCGCTCGAGCTTCTGCTCGAAGTCATGGCCGAGGAGGGCCGCACGATCCCAGAGCCGATTGATCTCGAAGAGACGCCGGATTGGGTCCAGGAGATCCCCATGGGTCGGATCTGGCACGCGCTGATCCCGATCGAGCCGCCCGGCCGCAGCATCCGCATCAATATCACCATGGACGAGGGCCTCATCAGCCGAGTGGATGAAGCCGCAAAGCGCGAAGGCACCAGCCGGTCGGGCTATCTCGCCGAAGCCGCGCGCCAGAAGCTCGATGGTTGGCATCGGGACATGACGGGTCGCATCGCTTCGGACGCTGGCCGGTCTTTGTCGGAAGCCGGCACATACGAAAAAGGATCCCGCGCACGTCCGACGACGAAGGCCAGCCGGCGTGGGGCTTAAGGCCGACCCGGAAGGGACGTCAGACGGTCAGATGCGCCGGCCCGCGCCGTCAAGAAGCGCGGAAGCACCGCTTAGATCAACGGGTTAGGTGGGGCGAGCGACCGGGCTTGAACCGGCGACCTCTAGATCCACAATCTAGCGCTCTAACCAACTGAGCTACGCCCGCCGCCGACGCTGTCTTTAGACTTAAGCTGCGGATTTCGTCAAGCAACGGGTCGGTCGGGCCGCCGGCTTCGGCAGCCGTTGCGCTCGATCCTTGCGAGACAGGCGGGCCGGTGTCGTCAGCGCCGCGGCTGGAACAGCTCCACCAGATTGCCCGAGGGATCGGCCAGCAAGATCTGCTTTCCGCCCGGTCCGGAGATGATGTCGTTGCGAAAGCTGAGCCCGGCTGCGCGGAGGCGCTCGACCTCGGCCGCGAGGTCGTCGACGATGAGCTGGATGCGGTTCCAGCCGCCGGGTGCGGGCTGCTTTCCGTCCGGCATTGGACGGCCGGCGGAGCTGGTCTTGCCGCTCAGCAGCAATCTCAGATCGCCCAGCCTCACATCGGCAAAGGCCGGCGCCATGCTGGTGAGCTTGGTGAAGCCCAAATGCTGCGTGTACCACGCGAGCGACGCGTCGACGTCGTCGACCATGTAGCGCACATTCACGGTTGCCGTGGTCATTGGTTAGACGAGCTCCTCGGTGGCATTTCCAACGTTCAGGCGCGGCGTGCGGCCGGTCCGGCGAAGTGCCGCTCGAGCCGGGCCAGCGCCTCGTCCAGCACCTCATCGCGCTTGCAGAAGCAGAAGCGCACATAAGCCCTGGGAGCAGGCTCGCCCAGGTAGAAGGCGCCGACCGGGACGGCGGTGACACCGGCCTCCACGGTGATGTAGCGGCAGAACGCCTCGTCATCGCCCTTGAAGCCGAGCGGACGGAAATCGGCGATGACGAAATAGGTCCCCTCGCATTCGAGCAGCGCGAAGCCGATGCGGGCAAGACCCTCTGCGAAGCGGTCGCGCTTGGCCTGCATGGCGCCCCGCAGGCTTTCGTAATAGTCATCGCCCTTGGCGAGACCATAGGCGACGGCGCGCTGCAGGTTGGGCGGCGTGGTGAAGACCAGAAACTGGTGGGTCTTGCTCACCGCCCGGATCAGCGCCGGGGCGGCGGAGACGTAGCCGACCTTCCAGCCGGTGAGCGAGAAGGTCTTCCCCGCCGAGCCGATCCTGACCGTGCGCTCGCGCATGCCCGGCATGGCAATGAGCGGGTGGAAGCGATGCCGGTCGAAGACGATGTGCTCATAGACCTCGTCGCACACCGCATAGCAATCATGCCGCACCACCAGCTCGGCGATGAAGCGGAGCTCGTCCAGGGTGAACACCTTGGCGGCGGGATTGAGCGGGTTGTTGAGCAGGATGAGCTTGGTCTTCGCTCCGAAGGCGCGCTCCAGCTCCTGGCGCGGCAGGCGCCAATCCGGCGGTGTCACCCTGACCGATCTCGGCACGCCGCCGGCGCGGCGGATGATCGGCGCATAGCTGTCGTAGAGCGGCTCGATCAGCACCACCTCGTCGCCGGGCTCGATGAGGCCGAACAAGGCGGAGGCCAGCGCCTCGGTCGCCCCGGAGGTCACCATGATCTCGCTCTGCCAATCGAAATCCATGCCGTGGAAACGCTTTTCGTGCTGGGCCACCGCTTGGCGCAGCTCGGGCACGCCCAGCATCGGCGGGTATTGGTTGGGATGGCGGCGCAAGGCCTCGGCTGCCGCCTCGACCACATCGGAGGGGTCCATGCCGTCCGGGAAGCCTTGGCCGAGATTGACCGAACGATGCTCGATGGCGAGCCGGCTCATCACCTCGAAGACGCTGGTGCCATAGCTCGAGAGCACGGAGTTGGCGGGCTTCATTCGGGTCCGGCCGGGTTCAAGCGGAGGCGAGCCTCATAGCATGGCCGGCAGCGCAGGCGGAAGCGACCCCGTCGGCGGCCAAGAGGGCTCAGGTCGGCTCGGCCAGGATCGCCGTCCGCGTGATCACGCGGTCCGCCGGGAAGATGGCGGCCACGCGTGTACCCTTGCCGGGCGCGCTGTCGATCTCCAGCCGACCGCCATGCAGCTCGACCAGCGACTTGACCAGCGGCAGGCCGAGGCCGGTGCCGGAATGGCGGCGGTTGAACTCGTTCTCGACCTGGCGAAACGGCTCGAGCGCGATGGCGATTTCGCTGTCGGTCATGCCGATGCCGGTATCGACCACCGTCAGGCTGACGCCGCCATCATCGCGCTGCTCCAGGCCCACATGCACGGTGCCGCCCTCTTCGGTGTATTTGATCGCGTTGGAGAGCAAATTGATCAGCACCTGCTTCAGGCGCATGGTATCGCCGCGCAGCTGCGGCAAATCCTCGGAGATCGTCGAGGTGAGGCGGATTCCGCCCTGCTCGGCTTGCTCGCCCACGAGCCGCATGCCCTCCTCGATCAGCCGGCTGAGATCGATCTGCTCCTCGTGCAGGGCAAGCCCGCCGGCCTCCAGCTTGGCGATATCGAGCAGGTCGCCGATGAGCGAGAGCAAGTGCTGGCCGGCACCGTGGATGTCGCGGACATAGCCGCGCTGCCGGTCGCTGAGCTGGCCGAAATGCCCGAGCACGAGGGCCTCGGAGAAGCCCAGGATGGCATTGAGGGGCGTGCGCAGCTCATGGCTCATATTGGCGAGGAATTGCGACTTCGCCCGGTTCGCCATGTCGGCGCCTTCCTTGGCCTTGATGAGCTGCGCCAGGATCTCGCGCTCGGGTGTGACGTCGACGATGTAGCCGTCGTAGAAGACGCGATCGTCGCCGGCCTCGCTCACGCTGTAGCCGACCTCGCGCACCCAGCGCTGACGGCCGGTGCCGGGATGGGTGATGCGGAACTCCAAACGATAGGGCTGGCCCTGCCCGCGCCGGCGCTGGATGGCCGCACCATAGGCTTCCCGGTCCTCGGGCGCGATGCTGCCGCGCCAAAGCCGGAGATTGGCCTTGCCCTCCGGCGCTAGAATGCCGGCGATCTCCTGGGCGTCGCGACCGTAGAGGCGCGCGCCGCCGCCGGGCTGGCCGCGGTAGAAGATGATGCCGGGGATGTTCTCGACCAGCGTGCGGAATCGGATCTCGCTCTCGCGCAAGCCGGCGACCGAACGGGCACCCTCCGACAGGCGCCGATAGAGCAGCACGGTCAAGGCCGCCAGCCCGAAGCTGATCAAGGCGCCGAGGATCGGCTGATAGACGACATCGACGCGCCAGGATGCCAAGACCTCGTCTTCGCTCAGGCCGACCATCACGACCAAGGGCGTGCCGGGGACCGCCCGGTACGCGGCGATGCGCGCGACTCCGTCGATCGGCGACACCAAGCGAAAGTTGCCCTGAGGTGCTGCCGGCAACAAGGCGCGATACTGCGGCAGATCGGCGAAGCCCTTGCCAACGATGCCGTCGTCGAAGGGAACCCGGCCGATGAGGACGACGTCGCGCCGGAACAGATTGATGATCCCCTGCTTGCCGACATTGATCGAGCCGTAAAACTGCTCGAGCATCGACCATTCGATGAACGCCACCACGACGCCGGCGAAGCTGCCATCGGCCGTCGCGCGACGCCGGCTGATCGGCAGGATCTTGTGTCCCGAGACTTGGCTGGTGATGACGGCTTCGACATCGAGGCCGAAATCCGGATTGTCGCGATGGACGGCAAAATACGGTCGGTCGGAGAAGGAGAAGACATCAGGCGGGTTCGCGCCGCTGTTGTATTCGGCCCGCCCCTCGGCATCGAGCACGATGATGGTGCGGACGAGCTTGTCGGTCGGCTTCAGCTGCCGCAGCGCTTCGACCAGCGCCCCTTGGCTCGGCGGCGGCGAGGTCTCGCTGCGCGACAGGAGGTCGAGGACCGAGATCAGAACCAGATCGACCCGCTGCACCGTCTCGCCGGCATGGGCGGCGAGCAGGCCGGCAAGCGTGGCCGTGCGCTCCTCGGCCGCGCTCAAGATGCGCCGATGGTCGAGCCAAAGATTGAAAGCGAGCAGGCTGGCGCCGATGAGGATCGTCAGCGCCGCGAACGCGGCTAGGGCGTGGGGCAAGTCGAGCCTCGCCCCGCCGGACCCCCGCCTCGATTGCCCCGCCCCCGCTGGGGTCATCGGCGCTTCCCCCTTGCCTGCCTCATCTTGCCGCGAAGCCGGGCAGGTTAACCGCTGGTCGGCTCGGCCGCCACAGCGACCGGCATACGATGGCATTCACCAGGAGAACCGCATGGATCGGCCATTTCCGTCAACCGCCGCATGATCGCGGCCTCCTTTCTATGCAATCCTCTGGCGAGTGCCAATGCGCTCGTCGCAATCGACCGCGGACGGCCTGGGCGGAGCGTGGCGGAGGGATGTCGGGTCGATGCGCCGGCACTGGTGTCGGTGCGCTGCCTCTATGACCGGTGGCGCCAGGCTGAGAGGCGGCCCAGCCGCCGTCGCGGCGGAGCGGCGCGCAGCCGGCGTCTCGGCGACCAGGGAATGAAGAAGCCGGCGGCCGTAGCGATCGCCATCGCCATGCTGAGCGCCAAATCCAGATCGAGCGAGCCGTAGAACACGGCGAATACCCCCGTGCCGACGATCATGGCGAGGTTGGTTTCGGCATCCCACCGGAAGCGCCGGACCAGTGGCGGCGCCGGTACTTTCGTGCCTCCGATCATCGGCCCCTCCCGGACGCTACGATGCCCCAGCGGCGCTTCCGGACCAAGCCCCCTTCCACACGGCTCCGGCGCTCGGGCATAGTGCCGCGCCGAGCAATCAGAGGATCATGAGGAGTGAGCGCGATGGTGGTGATGGCTGAGCGGATGAGCGTGCTCGGCACCGAGACGGCCTTCGAGGTGTTGGCCCGCGCCAACGCGCTGGCGGCGACCGGCCGCAGCATCATCAATCTCGGCATCGGCCAGCCCGACTTCAAAACCCCGGCCCACGTGGTGGAGGCCGGTTGCAAGGCGCTCCGCGACGGGCATCACGGCTATACCCCGGCGAACGGCATTCCGGCCTTGCGCGAGGCGGTCGCCGCCGATTTGCGCCGCCGCTACGGCGTCGAGGTCGACCCGGGCTTGGTCCTGGTGGTGCCGGGCGGCAAGGTCACCATGTTCTTCGCCATCATGATGCTGGGCGAGCCCGGCGCCGAGGTGCTCTATCCCAATCCGGGCTTTCCCATCTACGAGTCGGTGATCCGCTATTCCGGCGCCACGCCGGTCGCCATCCCGCTCCTGGAACAGCACGGCTTCGCCTTCTCCGCCGAGGACGTGCTCGGGCGCATCACCGCAAAGACCCGGCTCATCATCCTCAACAGCCCGGCCAATCCCACCGGCGGCGCCGTGCCCAAGGCGGAGTTCGACAAGTTCGCAAAGGGCATGGAGCGCCATCCCGGGGTCGCCATCCTCGCCGACGAGATCTACGGCCAGATGCTCTATGACGGGCGCCAGCATGTGAGCCTGCTGACCTACCCGGCGCTCAAGGAGCAGGTGATCCTGCTCGACGGTTGGAGCAAGACCTACGCCATGACCGGCTGGCGGCTGGGCTATTCGGTCTGGCCGAAGGCGCTCTTCCGCGGCGCCGAGCAGCTCGCCATCAATTGCCATTCCTGCGTCAACGCATCGGCGCAATATGCCGGGCTCGCCGCCTTGACCGGCCCCCAGGACGACGTCGCCCGGATGATGACGGCGTTCGATGAGCGAAGGCGGGTGATCGTGGGCGAGCTCAACCAGATCCCGGGCTTCCGCTGCGTCGAGCCGGGGGGCGCCTTCTATGCCTTTCCCAACATCGAGGCGACCGGCCTCGAGGCGAAGGCGCTGCAGACCAAGCTGTTGGAGGAGGCGGGTGTGGCGGTGATCGCCGGGACTAGCTTCGGGGCCCATGGCGAGGGCTATTTGAGGTTCTCCTACGCCAACTCGACCGAAAATATCCGCGAGGCCATAAGCCGGATTCGCACCTGTCTTCGAGGGACTCTGCTGAAACATTAGCCAACTGGCCTATTTATTGTGCAATATAATGCTCCACCAAGCGGTCGGGACGCGGCTGCAAGCCCCTCTCGCTTCTGGCACAAGCCATGCAAATCATAGGCGACGGGCCGGTCTTCCCTCGAGGAGAGGGTGCCGGCCCGCATTGCCTGCCCTGGGGGCGCATGGGGTGGATACGGCGTCAGCCGCCCGTCGCCGGTGCCTCGAACGGCCGGTCCCAAACTCAGTCTGCAAAGAAGTCCAAGCGATGAAAAAGATCGAGGCGATCATCAAGCCTTTCAAGCTCGACGAGGTGAAGGAGGCGTTGCACGAAGTCGGCATTCAGGGGATCACGGTGACCGAGGCCAAGGGCTTCGGCCGGCAGAAGGGCCACACCGAGCTCTACCGGGGTGCCGAGTATGTCGTCGACTTTCTGCCCAAGGTGAAGATCGAGGTGGTGCTCGAGGATGGCATGCTCGACCGCGCCGTCGAGGCCATCCAGCGCGCCGCCCATACCGGGCGCATCGGCGACGGCAAGATCTTCGTCACCTCGATCGACGAGGCGATCCGCATCCGCACCGGCGAGCGCGGCGCGGACGCGCTCTAGCCCGTCACCCGCGCTGGATCCGGCACGGACCGGTGCTAAATTCCATCCCCGCATGACCTAAGAGCAACAGAGGAACCGCGATGTCCACGCCGAAAAAGATTATGGAATTGATCAAGGAGCACGACGTCAAATACGTCGATCTCCGCTTCACCGATCCGCGCGGCAAATGGCAGCACCTGGCGCACTCCATTAGGACCGTGAGCGAGGATACGCTGACCGAAGGCTTCATGATGGACGGCTCCTCGATCGCCGGCTGGAAGGCGATCAACGAGAGCGACATGACCCTGATGCCGGATCTGTCGACCGCAGTCCTCGATCCCTTCGCCGCCCAGCCCTCGCTCATCCTCATCTGCGACACGCTCGAGCCCTCGACCAACCAGCCCTACACCCGCTGCCCGCGCTCGGTCGCCAAGCGATCGATCGCGCATCTGGCCGCGACCGGAATCGGCGACACCGCCTATTTCGGCCCGGAGGCGGAGTTCTTCGTGTTCGACGACGTCCGCTACAAGGTGTCGATGAACAAGGTGTTCTACGAGGTCGACTCCGAGGAAGGCCCGTACGCCACCGACAAGAAGTTCGAGGAAGGCAATATGGGCCATCGGCCGCCGATCAAGGGCGGCTACTTCCCGGTGCCGCCGGTCGACTCCGCCTCGGATCTCAGGGCCGAGATGCTGACGCAGATGGAAGAGATGGGCCTCGACATCGAGAAGCACCACCACGAGGTGGCGCCGGCCCAGCACGAGCTCGGCATCAAGTACGACACGCTGGTGAAGTGCGGCGACAACATGCAGATCTATAAGTACTGCGTGCACATGGTCGCGCACTCCTACGGCAAGACCGCCACCTTCATGGCCAAGCCGATCAAGGGCGACAACGGCTCGGGCATGCATGTGCACCAGTCCATTTGGAAGAAGGGCAAGCCCCTCTTCGCCGGCAACCTCTATGCCGATCTCTCCGAGACGGCGCTCTTCTACATCGGCGGCATCATCCGCCATGCGCGCGCCATCAACGCGTTCTCCAACTCCACCACCAACAGCTACAAGCGGCTCATTCCCGGCTTTGAGGCGCCGGTGCTCTTGGCCTATTCCAGCCGCAACCGCTCGGCCTCCTGCCGCATCCCGCATGTGGCGAGCCCGAAGGGCAAGCGCGTTGAAGTGCGCTTCCCCGATCCCATGGGCAATCCCTACCTCACCTACGCCGCCATGCTGATGGCGGGCCTCGACGGGATCCAGAACAAGATCCATCCGGGCGACCCCATCGACAAGAACCTCTACGACTTGCCGCCGGAGGAACTCAAGCAGGTGCCGACTGTGTGCGGCTCCTTGCGCGAGGCCTTGGGCGAGCTCGACAAAAACCGCGCCTTCCTGACGAAGGGCGGGGTGTTCTCCGACGATTTCATCGACAGCTACATCGAGCTGAAGATGGGCGAGGTCTACGCCATGGAGCACACGCCGCATCCGATCGAGTACGAGATGTACTACTCGGTCTGAGCTAAGCGCTCACGCGCTCGGCGAGCGGCCCCGTCGGGAAACCGGCGGGGCCGCTTTCGTTTCCGTCAACCCTCCCTGGACGCCGAAAGCAGTCCAGGGGGTCGGTCAGGCGAGTCTAACGATGAGCGGAGCTCAGATAGAGTATCCGTGCTCGCCATGCACGGCGAGGTCCAACCCTTCCGCTTCCGCCTCGGTGCTGACCTTGAGTCCAACCAGCGCCGCCGTCACCTTCACGATCGCGTAGCTGAGACCGCCAGCCCATATGATCGTGGCGACGGCGCCCAAGATCTGCACCGTGAGCTGGTGCCAAACCGTCACCTGCAATCCCAGACCGCCCAGGGCGCCTGCGGCAAAGAAGCTCACCAACACGACGCCGATGGTCCCACCGACGCCATGCACGGCGAACACATCGAGAGAGTCGTCGAGGTCGATCGTCCGCTTGACGATGCGGGCGGCAAAGTAGCAGACCGCGCCTGCGCTCAGGCCGATCGCGAGAGCCCCGATCGGACCGACGAAACCCGAAGCCGGCGTTATCGCCGCAAGGCCGGCAATGGATCCCGAAACCAGCCCGATAAGGCGCGGCCGCCGATCGTCGAGCCATTGCACCGCCATCCAGGTCAAGGCGGCGGTGGCCGCGGCCACATGCGTTACCACCATGGCCATTCCCGCATTGCCATTCGCGGCCAAGGCGCTGCCGGCATTGAAACCGTACCAGCCGACCCAGAGCATGGAAGCTCCGGCCATGGTCATGCCCGGGCTGTGCGGGCGCTCGGTGTCTTGAGGGTGTCCCTTGCGGTGACCGAGCATCGCCGCCATGACGAGCGCCGAAGTGCCGGCGCTCAAGTGCACGACAAGCCCTCCGGCAAAGTCCATGACCCCGAGCTCAGCGAGCCAGCCGCCGCCCCAGACCCAATGCGCGATCGGCACATAGACGATCAGCGACCACAGCGTCGAAAACACCACTACTGCGCCGAACTTGATGCGCTCGGGATAAGCGCCGACGATCAGCGCCGGGGTGATGATCGCGAAGGTCATCTGGAACATGAAGAAAACGGTTTCCGGAATGTCGCCGGTGAGCGAGTCCGGACCGACGCCGGCAAGAAGCGCCTTGCCGCCGCCTATCCATTGGTTGGCCGAGCCGCCATCCCCGAAAGCAAGCCCATAACCCACGACCAGCCAGAGGACGGAGATCAGGCAACAGATGGCGAAGCAATGCGCCAAGACCGAGAGCACATTCTTCGAGCGAACCAGCCCGGCGTAAAACAGTGCCAGGCCCGGTAGCGTCATGAACAGGACGAGGGCCGTGGCGGTCAGCATCCAGGCGGTGTTGCCGGGGTTGAGCCCGGCCGGCTCGACAGCCAGCGCCGATGCCGGAAGTAGGGCAACGCCACCGAAGACCGTCAAACTCGTCGCCCAGATCGTGAGGAGATGGCATCGCCTCGGAAATCCAAGCCACACGGGATTGGGACGGACGCGCCGGCATGCATTGCTTGCCATCGGCTGGACGAGGGTCATCGTTGCCATGATCGCCGCTCCCTCTGAGTTCATTGCTCCGCTAAACCGATCGAACGGCACTATAGACCGGTATTGCCCATTCTTTAGGCAACTCGGCATCGCGCGCGGGTCGGTCGCCCGTGCTCCGGCAAGTTCAATTGAGTTTTCGGCGCCTTGCGAAGTAGAGCCCCAAGAGCGCCCAGGCATCAGCCATCGCTTGCCTGGCGCGGGCACATAGCCGTCCTGACAGGGTGAGGGAGACGTATCGAAGACCGGCAGGCTGCCGACCGATCGTCAAGCGGTCGCCAGTAATGGACGGCCACGTGCCCGACGAGCGGCCGCGCGTCGTTAATGGTTTGCTAAGAATTAGATCTTATTTTAGGCAAAACCCGTTAAGCGCCGTTTAACGGCACCATGGAGTAACCCATGAGCATCTCTGGCATTTCCGGTGCAAATTACTCCGCCTACAGTCCGCCGCTGGCGCCACCCCAAGGCCCTTCGCAGGCGAGCGACCCCAATGCCGCTGCTAGCAATGCGGGCCCGGCGCAGCCGGCGAGCGCCGTCAACCCGCCTGCCTCCACCAACGGCCCGACCGGTCCAAGCCAGCCGTCCGCCTCCTCCGGCCTCGGCCAGAACCTCAATATTTCGGTCTAGATCGAGCCGCGCCACCGGCTTTGGACACGGCGATTGCTCCGCGTTCCGGGCGCGGCGCCGCCTCGACTCTGGGTGAGGTCCACGACAAAAGCAGCAGCTAGCCGCGCATGATGTCGGAGCGATCACCCATGTCGTCGGATTGGGCGTCAACCAGCTGCTGACGGATCCGGAGACACCGCCGACGCCGGGTGCTGGATACCAAGACGTACTACTCGGTCTGAGCGACCAGCATTTTGGTCTCAAAGAGCGGCCTCGCCGGGCGATTGGCGAGGCCGTTCTGGTTGCGGCCGAGCATCGCAGAGGCTAAGAGGCCATAGGGTGCTGGGACGCCGTCTCCGCCTTTCACACGCGCTCCGGGACCATCACCATGACCGAGCCTCTGTTCGAGATCTGCGTCGAGGGTGTCGACGGGCTAGTCGCCGCCGAGGCCGGCGGTGCCGACCGGGTCGAGCTCTGCGCCGGCCTCATCGAAGGCGGCCTCACACCGAGCCTGGGCATGGTCAGGCAAGCGCTGCGATGCGCCCGCGTTCCCTTCCACCCGATCGTCCGCCCGCGCGGCGGAGATTTTCTCTATTCCGCGGCCGAGTACGCAAGCATGCTGGAGGACGTGGACGCAATGCGCGGGCTCGGCGTGGCCGGCGTGGTGATCGGCTGCCTCAACGCCGACGGTGCCGTCGACGAGGGGCGCACGGCCGAACTGGTGCGGCGCGCGCGGCCGATGCGAGTCACCTTCCACCGCGCCTTCGACATGGCCCGCGACGCCGATGCGGCGCTGGAGGCGCTGGTCCGCTCAGGCATCGATCGCGTGCTGACCAGCGGGCAGCATGCAATGGCTCTCGAGGGGCTGGAGACGCTGAAGCGTCTCTCCGCGCGTGCCGGCGACCGCATCGTCATCATGGGGTGCGGCGGGCTCAACCCCGACACCATCGGGCGCGTCCGGCGCCAGGTTCCCTTGCGCGAGTTCCACTTCTCGGCCCCTCGGGAAGAGCCGAGCGGCATGGTCTTCGCCAACCCGCAGGTGAGCATGGGCGGCACCGGGAGAGCGCGCGAATACCTCACCACCCGCACTGACAGCGAACGCGTGCGCGCGACGATCAAGGCCGCCCGCGCGGCTCTGGGCTAGGTTTACCCGTCTGGCAAATGTAGTCGAGGCGACCGCGTGCGAACTGCCACCGAGCAGTTCGCAAAACGCGTGGGCGCTCGGATCTGCATTGCGGTCCTCTACCCAGCACCCTGGGATCACAATTCGCTGGCCGTCATCAGACCCCACGGCCTTGCAGCCCAGACCCAGGCCTTTGGAAGGATCTCGTCATGACACGCCTCGACGGAAGAGTTGCCATCGTCACCGGCGCCGAGCAAAGCATCGGCGCCGCAATCGCCGCCGGGCTGCATCAGGCCGGCGCCACGGTCGTGCTGACCGGCATCCGCGATGCCGATGGCAACAAGGCAGCCGCCGCGCTGGGGGACCGGGCGCGCTACCGGCGTGTCGATGTCGAGAGCGACGGCGACATCGAGGCTTGCCTCAAGGAATGTGCAGCGACCCATGGCCGGCTCGACATCCTGGTGAACTGCGCCTGCTCCTATCTCGACAGCGGGCTCGCCACCACGCGCGCGGATTGGCTGAAGAACCTCAACGTGACCGTGGTCGGCGCGGCGATCTTCGTGCAGAAGGCCGCCCCCTATCTCACCAAGCCCGGCGGCGTGGTGGTCAACATCGGCAGCGTCAGCGGCAAGTTCGGCAACGGCAACCGCGGCCCCTACTCCGCCGGCAAGGCAGCACTCATGCATTTCACCCGCTGCGCGGCCGTGGCGCTCGCCCCGGAGGGCATCAGGGTGGTGACCGTCACGCCGGCCTGGACCTGGTCGCCGCCGATGGAGGCGATGACTGCGGGCAGCCGCGAGGCGGCCGACCGGGGTGGGGCCTTCGTGCATCCGCTCGGGCGCGTCGGCCGCATGGAGGAAGTGGCGAACGCCGTGGTGTTCGCCGCTTCGGATGCCGCCTCCTGGATCAATGGCTGCGACATTCCGGTGGATGGCGGCTTCGCCATGCTCGGCCCCGACCAAGGCCGCGGCCCGAAATACTGGATCGCCCAAGCTGAACGCTAGAGATCAAGCCAGGCGCGTCAGCGGCCTCTCGGCGCGGTCGAGCATGACCCAGGCAAGCGCTGCGTCACGATCCTCGAAATGCTGATGCGAGGTGCGGCGAAAGAGAATGCTGACGAGCTTGATCAGACTGCCGAAGAGCAGGTCGCGGCTGACATAGGCGACCCGGGAAACACCGCCATCCCCACCCCAATCGGCCATGTCGCGGATCGCCCGGATGCACTCCCAATCAACGACGCCGATGAAGTCGAGCGCGTCCACGACCGTGCGCATGCTCCGACGCAGCAGCCCGGCCGCCATCGCCCGGCGGAAGCAGTCGAGGATTTCCTCGCCGCTGGGTTCGCCGGCGATCGTCACCCAGAGAATGTCGTCGGCGAGCCGGATCACCACGCGCCCGCCGGCGCTGCCGGAGCTCACGCAGCCGTCGGAAGCGGCGCTGTCATCGCCCATTGCCTTTAAGCCGGCCTCGCGCGTGCACCAGGCCGGCCGAAGATCGGCGCGACCCGCAATTTCGACGTGCATGCAATAGTATTCGATCGCCGCTCTGGCAAGCGCGATCTTTCCCTCCCGCTCGCTGCGGGAGTGAGCGCCGGTGTCGTTACACGCATTTCAATAGATGAGTGGCCCGCTTATCCCTGAAATTCGCGGACGAATTTCAGGGGCGGGACACTAGGCGGTGATATTGACGGTCTTGCCGCCGCCCTTGGCGTTGGCACTCGGGGCCGGGGTTGGTGTCGCCGGCGGAGGCGCCGCCGGCTTGGGCGCCGGCGGAGGCGGCTTCGGCTGAACGACCTGCCGGGTCCGGGCGGCCGGTGGTGGTGGAACGGCGCGCGTTGCGGCTGACACTGCCATGGAATGCTCCCCCTGCTTTCTGCTTCGACCACAATCGCCCGCGTTCTCGGCGCTCATTACGCACATCGGCGGGTCGATCTAAACGATCGCTTATCAATCACGCTTTTGTGAGCTTGTCCAGCGCACAGAGGTTGCATCCGCATGTTTCAACCAGCAGCGGTATGGCGTGCGTCGTTTCTCTCCGGAAATGCCAAAGGCCGCACCGGCAGGTGCGGCCTCGACGAGCGCGCGGACGAGAAAAGGCGCTTAGGCGGCGATCGCCGGCGGTAGCGCGGCCAAGCGCGCCTCGATCTCCCGCTTCTGCCGGTTGAGTGCCGCGACCGCGGTGGTGTTGGGCACCGGGCGCGAACGCTCGCGCAACAGATCATTGGTGATCGCCGAGAGACGGGAGCGCAGGTGTTGGACGGTGGCGTCGGTCATCTTCATGTTCTTGTCTCCAAAATTCCGGCGGCACTCGGCCTGGTTGTTCGCGGCCGGGCGTATATCCCGGCGCTCGCGGGAACTCAAGACTGAATGTTACCGCGCACGGCAGATGCGACGGATCTGCATGGCTGGACGGCGACGGGCGTCGCCTCGTGCTTCACCCAAATAGGGAGACGCTTCGCCTTCAGGCGGCCGGCACCGGGCGCGGCCGACGGTCATCGTCGATGGCGACATAGGTGAAGGTTCCCTCGGTCACCAGCATGTGGGTCTGGTCGGCGTGCTGGATCGCCCAGGCCTCGATCGCGATGGTGAGCGAGGTGCGGCCGACGCGCTTGAAGTCGGCATAGCAGCACACGACATCGCCGACGGTGACCGGACGATGGAATGTCATCGCATCGATCGCCACGGTGGCGACACGGCCGCGGGCGCGCATGCTGGCGGCGATGCCACCGGCGATGTCCATCTGCGAGAGCACCCAGCCGCCGAAGATATCGCCGGCGGGATTGGTATCCGCCGGCATCGCCAGAGTGCGCACCATGAGCTCGCCCCGAGGCTTGCGGCTCGCTTCCGGCTCCGGATATTTGCTGGGTTTTATTACCATATCTTGTGGTCTCCGCGGCCAACGCCTACCGCATCGGCTTGATCCAGCGCTGTTGTGCGGTGCATTATGGCGGGCATGAAGGATCTCTTCCACAAGACCGCCGGCGGCGCCCAGCGGGCGCAGGATTATTCGGCGAAGGACATCGAGGTTCTGGAGGGTCTGGAGCCGGTGCGCCGGCGTCCGGCCATGTATATCGGCGGCACCGATGAGCGGGGCTTGCATCATCTCGTGGCCGAGGTCTTGGACAACGCCATGGACGAGGCGGTCGCCGGCCACGCCAGCCGCATCGACCTCGAGCTGGCAGCCGACGGCTTCGTCACCGTGCGCGACAATGGCCGCGGCATTCCCGTCGATCGCCACCCGAAATTCCGCGACAAGTCCGCCCTCGAGGTGATCCTCACCATGCTGCATTCCGGCGGCAAGTTCTCACAGAATGTCTACAAGACCTCCGGCGGTCTGCACGGGGTCGGCGTCTCGGTGGTGAACGCGCTGTCGGACACGCTCGTGGTCGAGGTCGCCCGCGACCGCAAGCTCTTCACCCAGAGCTATGCCCGCGGCGCTCCCTCCTCGAAGCTGAAGGAGGCGGGTGCGGTCCTGAACCGCCGCGGCACCACGGTGCGCTTCCATCCCGATCCGCAGATCTTCGGGCCCCGCGCGAGCTTCCGCCCGGCGATGCTCTACCGGATGGCCCGCTCCAAAGCCTATTTGTTCAAGGGTGTGGAGATCCGCTGGTCCTGCGATCCGAAGCTGATCGCCGCCAACGACCCCACACCGGCGGCGGAAAGCTTCCACTTCGCCAACGGGCTTGCCGACTATTTGGCGGCGACCTTGGACGGGCGCTCGACGACGACGCCCACACCGTTCATCGGCGAGGCGAGCTTCCCCGAGGATGCCGGCAGGGCCGAATGGGCAATCGCCTGGCCCCTCGACGACGAGGGTTACTCGAATACTTACTGCAACACCATCCCCACGCTCGAGGGCGGGACCCATGAGGCCGGCATGCGCCAGGCCTTGCTGCGCGGGCTCCGAGGCTATGGCGAGCTCGTCGGCAACCGGCGCGCCGCCTCCGTGCAGGCCGAGGACGTGCTGAACGGCGCCGCCGCCATGCTTTCGGTGTTCATCCGCGAGCCGCAATTCCAGGGCCAGACCAAGGAGCGTCTGGTCAACCCCGGCGCCACGCGCCTCGTCGAGACCGCGGTCAAGGATCACTTCGACCATTGGCTCTCCGGCAATCCCGAGGCGGCCAACGACTTGCTCGCGCGGGTCATCGAGCGGGCCGAGGAACGCCTCCGGCGCAAGCAGGATAAGGAGCTTGCCCGCAAGAGCGCCACCCGCAAGCTCAGGCTGCCTGGCAAGCTCACCGATTGCACCCGCACCGAGCCCAAGGGCACCGAGATCTTCCTGGTCGAAGGCGATTCCGCCGGCGGCTCGGCCAAGCAGGCGCGCGATCGCGACACCCAGGCGGTGCTGCCGCTCCGCGGCAAGATCCTCAACGTCGCCAGCGCCTCGGCGGAGAAGCTCCGCGGCAACCAGGAGCTGGCCGATCTCACCCAGGCGCTCGGCTGCGGCACCGGCAGCCGCTACGACGACAAGGCGCTCCGCTACGAGCGCGTGATCATCATGACCGACGCCGATGTCGATGGCGCGCACATCGCCACCTTGCTGATGACCTTCTTCTATCGCGAGATGCGCGGCCTCATCGAAAACAGCCATCTCTTCTTGGCGCAGCCGCCGCTCTATCGATTGGCGCAGGGCAGCCTCGTCCACTATGCGCGCGACGATGCCCACAAGGATGAGCTCTTGGAGCGCGTCTTCAAGGGACGCGGCAAGGTCGAGATCAGCCGCTTCAAGGGTCTCGGCGAGATGATGGCGGCCCAGCTCCGCGAGACGACGATGCACCCCAAGCACCGGATGCTGTGGCAGGTGCAGATTCCCGACAGGGCCGCCGATGCGGTTCCGCCGGCGGCGGACGCGACCGCCGACATGGTGGAGCGGCTGATGGGCCGCAAGGCCGAGCTCCGCTTCCAGTTCATCCAGGAAAACGCCAAGTTCGCGAAAGACTTGGACGTCTAAATTATTCTAGTGCGCTAAGGCGCCTCGGCGCAGGCCCGCTCCGGCCCACTAGGCCCTTGGGCCGCGTCTTCGCGCGCCGGCTGAGAGCCGCAATCGATCCCCGAGCGGGACAAGGCGGAACTGGCGGGGATCACCGGATCCGCCGTCAAATCCGCTGACTCGATCTCGGCCCCAAAGAAGGCGAGCGCCAGAGCGGCGGCGAACAGCAGCATCGGGGCGGCCCGCTTGCGTGGGATCTTCATGCCGATGGCCCTGCTCCTGGAATTGCCGCAACGCAACGTGGCTGCCACGACGGTTCCAGTTACACGCGCAGGGCGAGCAATACCTGCGATGATTCGCCCGCTTCCTCGCGCCGCATCAGTGGCAGGGTCCACCGAGTGCCGCCGCGGCACTTGCCCCGGCCATAGAACGATTACACATAACGTTAGAGCGGGCACGAGATTGAGCCCGCGTCCTTCGTGAACCAGCCGATGGTTCGAGGAGGCACCATGACAGCAATCGCGTTCTCTCCGCCCAAGCATTGGGAAGATTGGGCCGGAGTGCTGCTGGGCATCTGGCTATGCGTATCGCCGTGGGTGCTGGGTTTTGCCGGCGACGACATGACCGCAACGCAGAATGCCGTTCTCATCGGCGCACTGCTCATTCTGGCCGAGATGGTGATCCTGATGGCCTTCCGCACCTGGGAGGAATGGGTCAACGTCATCCTCGGCCTTTGGCTCGTGATCTCGCCCTGGGCGCTCACTGTTGCCGCAACACCTCTGGTGGCCGTCGACTTCGTCGTTGTCGGCCTCGTCGTGCTGGGGCTCGCTTTCTACGAAATGTGGGACGAGCAGCACCACGCTCATCCCGCCTAGGCGGAAGCGGCGGTCGTCGGCGCCTTAGGCGGCGCCAGCGCCAAGGTCACGCCCATCCCGCGAGGGCGCCGATGGGCAAGGATCCCGCATGTCGCCTAAGGCTCGTCCGTAAGCCAGCGGCGCAACGCGGCGACGACCGGCTCTTTCTGCTCGAGCGGAGAGAGATGGCCGGAGTCCGCAACCACGATCAGGCGCGAATCGGCGATCCCGGCGGCCATCTCCCGGTGCAGCTCCACCGGCGTGATCGCATCCTCGGCACCGCACAGGACCAGCGTATGCGCATGGATGCGCACCAGGTCGGCGCGGCCATCCGGCCGGTTCATGATCGCGGTCTGCTGGCGCAGGAAGGCGTCACGGCCGACCCGCTCGGCCATGTCCATCACCGTCTGCGCCAACGCCGCGTCTTCCATGCGCTTGGGGTGGATGAGGAACGGCAGGAGCTGCGGCGTGACACCCCGGAAGCGACCGCTTGTCGCCAATTTGATGAGCGCTTGGCGCCGTTGGTGCTGCTCTTGCGTATCGGGCCGTGACGAGGTGTCGATGAGCGCCAGTCGAAGGACGCGCTCCGGCGCCTGGCGCATGATCTCCTGGGCGACATAGCCGCCCATGGAGAACCCCGCCAGCATGAACTTGTCCGGTGCCTCAGCCAGCGTGCGCTGGGCCATGGCGGTGATGCTGTCGTCCCGGGTCAAGTCAGCCACGATCGGCCGGGCCAGCTCGGCGAGCCCGGCGATCGGCGCTTCCCAGAGGGCCGCATCGCAGAGCAACCCCGGCAGCATCAGGAGCGCTGTGGGCGCGGTCATTCGAGCCACCCGAAACCCGCGTCGAAATGCCGCTCTTCGATATTTATGCGCGCGCCTCGCATGGCCCGGACCGTAGACCCGGAGGCTGGGGATGCCCAGTCTTTGATGGTGCCCGCTCCAGCCTCCTCGGCGCCGGTTTGGCCCCCTCGACAGGCTCTGGACGCAGTCCAGTCATGCAGGTCCCGGGGGCACTATTTTCCAATCGGCGTTTGACATTCCCGTAATAATCCACAACTAAGATGGGGATTTGAAAGACCCAACCAGACCGAACCAGAGAGTGAAGACGCTTAAACGATGGAATTTTCCGAACTGGGCCTGAGCGCCGAAGTTTTGCAGGCCGTCACCGATGCCGGCTACCAGACTCCCACCCCGATCCAAGAACAGGCCATCCCCGTCATATTGATGGGCCGTGACGTGCTCGGCTGCGCCCAGACCGGCACCGGCAAGACCGCCGGCTTCACGCTGCCGATGATCGACATCCTCTCCGCCGGCCGCGCCAAGGCGAGGATGCCGCGCTCGCTCATCGTCGAGCCGACCCGCGAGCTGGCCGCCCAGGTGGCCGAGAACTTCGAGACCTACGGCAAGTATCACAAGCTGAGCCATGCCTTGCTGATCGGCGGCGTGAGCTTCAGCGACCAGGAGTCCCGGCTCGACCGCGGCGTCGATGTGCTGATCGCCACGCCTGGTCGACTCTTGGACCAGTTCGAGCGTGGCAAGGTGCTCCTGAACGACGTCAAGCTGCTGGTGATCGACGAGGCCGACCGCATGCTCGACATGGGTTTCATCCCCGATGTCGAACGTATCGTCTCGCTGTTGCCGAAGATCCGCCAGACGCTGTTCTTCTCGGCCACCATGCCGCCCGAGATCAAGCGCCTGGCCGATGCCTTCCTCATGAACCCGCGCGAGATCTCCGTGTCGCCGCCGGCCTCGCCGGCAGCGAACGTGATCCAGGGCCTGGTCAAGGTCGGCACTGCCGACAAGCGGCGCGCGCTGCGCTCCTTGATCCAGAGCGAGGACGTGAAGAACGCGCTCATCTTCTGCAACCGCAAGCGCGACATCGGCGTGCTGGTACGATCGCTGGAGCGCCACGGCCTCGACGTGGGCGCGCTCCATGGCGACATGCATCAGAGCCAGCGCACCGAGACCCTCGATGCCTTCCGCGCCAACAAGATCCGGCTCCTGGTCTGCAGCGATGTCGCCGCCCGCGGCCTCGATATCGACGATCTGAGCCATGTCTTCTGTTTCGACGTGCCGCGCCATCCTGAGGACTACGTGCACCGCATCGGCCGCACCGGCCGCGCCGGCAAGTCGGGCCGCGCCTTCACCTTCGCCACCTCCGAGGACGGCAAGTTCCTGGCCGCGATCGAGCGCCTCATCGGCAAGAAGATCCCGATCGTCACGGTTGCCGACCTGCCCGAGGACGGCGGCGCCGAGGCCGAGCCCGCCGACGTGCGTGGTTCGCGCGAGCGTCGCCCCCGCCGCGGCGAGCGCAAGCCGAGCGCCGCGCCACGCCATTCCGCGCCCCGCGCGGTCGAGCCGCAGGCGGTCGAGCCCCATGCCGATAGCCACAATATCGCCGCCTTCCCGGGGGTGGACTTGGGGAGGGGGTGGTCCCCGTCCTCTCCCGGACCCTCCCCAGGCCCGCGATCCGAGCCCCGCCATCCCCGGCGCGAGGATCGCAACCGCGGCCGTGGCCACGAGCGCGAGGATGGCGCCCCGGTCGTCGGCCTCGGCGACCATGTGCCGGCCTTCCTGTTGCGGCCGGTCAAGGTGAGTAGCGCGGGCGACTAAGCCGCTCTATCCTCTCCGGCCATGAAGACGATCTTCATCATGGTCAAATGCCAGCTCGGCAAGGCCTATGACGTGGCCGATGCCGCCGTGCTCAATGTCGAGCAGGTCTCCGAGGTGCATTCCATTTCGGGCCAGTTCGACCTGTTGATGAAGTGCTACCTCGGCGACAACGAGGATATCGGCCACTTCGTCCAGGAAAAGGTGCAGCGGCTCCCCGGCATCAAGGACACCTTCACCCTCATCACCTTCAAGGCCTTCGCCTAGGCCAAGATCGTCATGCGCGGGCTCACATGAGGGTGTTGTCGTCAAGGGGTCATTTGGCTCTCCGTCTTTTAGATCCTGGAGCGAGCCTGTTGTCAGCCACGGCGTCGATGCCGTGGAACCTCACATCCGGTCGCCGCTGTTTGCGGCTG
>JACQAG010000056.1 GCA_016195085.1 Pseudomonadota bacterium
AACGATGGTTTCGCACGAGGACGGCCAGCCCGAGGATCGCCGGATTCGCTTCCGAGTCGGTGTGAACGTCGGTGACATCGTCATCGATGGTGAGGACATCCTCGGCGATGGCGTCAACATCGCAGCCCGCCTGGAGCAGATGGCGGAGCCAGGCGGGGTCTCGATCTCGAGCCAGGTATACGACAGCATTCGAGGGCGGATTGATCTAGAAGTCGAAGACACCGGAGATCAGACGCTCAAGAATATCGACCACCGGGTGCGCGTATACCGAGTCCGAGTTCGTGCGGTCGAGGAGGCACACGCGGGAATGTCCGAACGACCCGCTCTCCCACTTCCTGACAAGCCCTCCATCGCCGTGCTGCCCTTTCAAAACCTCTCCGGCGATCCCGAGCAGGAGTATTTCTGCGACGGCATGGTCGAGGAGATCATTACCGGTTTGAGCCGCATCCGCTGGCTGTTCGTGATCGCTCGCAACTCCTCCTTCACCTACAAAGGCAAGCCCGTCGATGTGAAGCAGGTCGGACGCGACCTCGGCGTGCGTTACGTGCTCGAGGGATCGGTTCGCAAAGCCGGGCAAAGGGTCCGGATCACCGCTCAGCTCATCGACGCGACCGGCAACGTCCATCTCTGGGCCGATAAATTTGAAGGTGCTCTGGACGATGTGTTCGCCCTGCAGGATCAGGTGACGGCTAGCGTCGTCGGCATTCTCGGCCCCACATTGCAGCGCGCGGAGATGGATCGAACCAACCGCAAACCAACCACCAACCTCGACGCCTACGATCTATATCTGAAGGGGTTGTCGCACTACTATCGGCTCACAGACGCCGACATTCAGCGAGCCTATAGATTTGCCAAACAGGCCGCCGATATGGATTACACCTTCGCATTGGCGTTGACGCTGATGGCGTTGTGCCAGCATCAGATCTTTCTCTTTGGATTCGCGCCGGTTGAGGGTGACCCCAGCGTCGAAAGTGTCCGGCTTGCCCGGTTAGCGCTCAACTGTGATCCTTTGGATGCGGACGTTCGCGGGATGGTAGGTTTTATGCTGTCATACTATGACCACGACACCGCTTCAGGTCTTTCGCTCACCGAAAAAGCCATCAACCTAAATCCTAACTCAGCGCGGGCGCGCGCTTGGGGAGGCTGGGTTCACCTCTTCGCAGGAGACGCGGTTCAGGCCCGCGTTCATTTCCTACAAGCTATCCGTCTAAGTCCACTTGATCCAAACATTGGAATCCACCGGAGCGGGCTTGGAGGCTCACATTTATTCGAGAAGAAGCTGGATGAGGCTCTCCCGGTCTTGGAGGCTGCTATCCAGGAGATAACCTGGCCTCTAACTTACCGCTTTTTGGCCGCTACATTGGCGCACCTTGGTCGAGTGCACGAGGCCCATGAAACGATCAAACGGCTGTTGCTAATTCAGCCAGACGCAAGGATCGCTAGTTCTTGCAGACCTTACAAGCGGAGGGATCAGGCTGCCTTCTACGGCGAGGGTCTCCGCATCGCCGGGCTGCCGGAATGACAGGCGCCACCCGAAAGATCGCTGCGATGCTCGCCGCCGCTGTGGCGGGCTACAGCCGGTTGATGGGCGCCGACGAGGTGATCGAATGATCTCGCGGCGTAAAACCCTCGGCGCGCTTGCGCTCGCCGGTACGGCGGTCGCATGGCCGCGGGCCGTATTTGCCCAACAGGGCGACAGGATCGCCCGGATCGGTGTGCTGATGAGCACGGCGGAGTCCGATCCAGAATCGCAGTCCCGGGTTGCTGCCCTCGCGCAGCAGCTTCGCGACCTGGGGTGGGTGGACGGCCGTAACGCGAAAATCGAGTATCGATGGACGGATGCCGATCCCGCGCGCACGCGCGATCATGCGAAGGAGCTGGTCGCGCTGCGGCCCGAGGTGATCGCCGTGCAGGGTCCGGTTGCGGTCGATGCCCTCCTGCAGGAGACACGCACCATTCCGATCGTGTTCATTCTGGTGTCGGACCCGATCGGCCGAGGCTTCGCCTCCAGCCTGGCGAAGCCCGGCGGCACCGTGACCGGATTTACCAACGTCGAGCCCATGGCGGCTGGTAAATATCTCGAGGTCCTCAAGGAGATAGCCCCGCGCGTTGCGTATATTGCGGTCCTCTTCGATCCGCTGACGACTCCCGCTGGCGGGCTATACATGCCATCCATCGAGGCTGCTGCCGCATCGTTGAGAGTGGATGTGAAGCTTGCGCCGGCGCGCACCGCCGACGAGGCCCAGCATGCCATACATGCCTTGGGCGATGATCCCGGCTGGGGCCTCGTCGTGCTGCCCAATCCCGTCACCGAAGGTCATCGCAAGGCGGTCATTGACCTCGCGGCTCGTTACCGCCTGCCGGCGATCTACCCTTATCCGCAATATGCGGCAGACGGCGGCTTGGTCTCCTTCGGGATCGACGCGAAAGACACGTTCCGACGTGCAGCGGCCTACGTCGATCGCATCTTGCGCGGGGAGAAGCCCGGCGAGCTCCCGATCCAGCAACCGACCAAGTTCGATCTCACCATAAACCTCAAGACGGCGAAGGCCCTCGGCCTTACGATTTCGCTGCCCTTGCTCGGCCGCGCCGACGAGGTGATCGAGTGAGGCGGCGGGAGATCATTGCGCTTCTCGGCGGTGCGGCGGCTGGTGGCCATCTGGGGCTCAGACAAACGTGACAATCATCGCCATCGATATTGCCCAGGTGCCGAGCCCGAAAAACCACGCCGCGATGACTTGCTGTGTACGGACCGCATGATCGACTGGTTCGAGGAAATGCTGCATGGGTTCCTCCGCATGGCGATCTACCCAGAGGATGCCGCCGAACCGATTTCGCCGCTGTGACTGAAATCACAGGGCCAGTCCAGCCGAGCGCGCCCCGCCGAACCGCTCCATCGCGGGGCTAAGCCTTTGGATCGAAGGAGTTACTTTGAGAAGGCGGTGGCGCGGCGCCGCGCAATTGGCGGTTGCGGGGGCTAAAGATTAACATCCCCTTCGATCAGCCGTTCCGGGGAGGGCGGTGGAGGCCGAACGCGCCAAGCGCAGGCTTGCGGCCATCGTCGCGGCCGACGTCGCCGGCTACAGCCGGCTTGTCGGCGTGGACGAGGAGGGAACGCTCGCGCGCCTGAAGGCGCTTCGCCGCGAGCTTATCGATCCCAAGATCGCCGAACATTCCGGCCGCATCGTCAAGACCACCGGCGATGGGCTGCTCTTGGAGTTCGCCAGCGCGGTCGATGCCGTCCGCTGCGCCGTGGACATCCAGCGAACGATGGTTTCGCACGAGGACGGCCAGCCCGAGGATCGCCGGATTCGCTTCCGAGTCGGTGTGAACGTCGGTGACATCGTCATCGATGGTGAGGACATCCTCGGCGATGGCGTCAACATCGCAGCCCGCCTGCCAAGGAGCGTTGCCACTTCCCGACAAGCCGTCGGTCGCGGTGCTGGCGTTCGACAACCTCTCCGGCGATCACGAGCAGGAATATTTTGCTGACGGTATCGTTGAGGACATCATCGCGGCCCTTGCGCGGTTTCGATGGCTCTTCATCATCGCCCGCAATTCGAGCTTCACCTACAAGGGCAAATCGGTCGACGTGAAGCAGATAGGCCGCGATCTTGGTGTCCGTTACGTGGTCGAGGGCAGCCTTCGCAAGGCAGGAAACAAGGTGCGGATCTCCGCCCAGCTCATCGACACGACGACCGGCGCGCATGTTTGGTCTGATCGCTTTGAAGGCGCGCTCGAGGATATCTTCGAGCTTCAGGACCGCGTCGTGGCCAGCATAGTGGGAACGATCCAGCCGGAGCTGCGGCAGGCCGAGATCGAACGGGTTCGTCGCAAGCCGACGGAAAGCCTCGACGCGTACGACTTTTACCTCCGTGGCCTCTCCAGTTTTCAGGGCAGAAATCGAGAGAGCATGGATGACGCGCTCACCTTGTTTAAGCGGGCGGCCGAATTGGACCCCGAGTTTGCGGCTGCACATGGAATGGCGGCCTATTGCCTGGCGCTTCGACGGAGCTATGGATGGTCCGCGAGCGTCGTTGCCGAGGATCAAGAGATCCGTGGTCTCGTTGCACAAGCGACCGACACTGGGCGTAACGATCCTGTAGCACTCTATGCCGCCGGATGGGCGCTCGCTTTTATCTTCCACGATCTCGAAGGGGGTGCGGCGCTCATCGATCGCGCGCTAAATCTTAATTCGAATGACGCGGTGGCATGGGGGATCAGCGCCATGACACTTGCTTGGCGTGGAAAGCCAGAACTCGCCCTCGAGCATGCAGCGCGGAGCATTCGTTTGAGCCCACGGGATCCGCTCAATTTCTTGGGCCATACGGCCATGGCGCTCTCCCACATTTATGTAGGGCAGTACGAAGATGCAGTCGCCTGCATCGAAAAGTGCATACGCGACTATCCGGAAGCTCCGGCGACCCTGAGGATTGGGGCCGTCGCCTATGCCAACCTTGGTTACCTCGATAAGGCTCGCGCTCTGGCGGCGCGCTTGCTTGCGTTGAATCCCGATTACACGCTCTCTAAGCATCGGGCCCTCTTTTTCTTCCAACGACCCCAGGACGCTGAACGCATGTTGCAAGGGCTTCGGCTTGCGGGCATCCCGGAATGACCCCTCCCGGTCATGCGGCTGTGAACCCGCGTGCAATCGGCGAAAGTGCGAGTCTGTGCTTCGAGGATTTTGTTCTTGATATTGCCAAACGCGAGCTTCGCAAGGCCGGCGAGTTAGTCCCATTAGAGCCGCAGGTCTTCGACCTCCTGATCTACGTAGTCCAGAATCGCGACCGGGTGGTGAGCAAGGACGATCTCCTGGCCGCCGTGTGGGGCGGACGGATCGTCTCGGAATCCACGCTGACGACTCGCATCAACGCCTTGCGCAAGGCGCTCGGCGACAGCGGTACGCAGCAGCGGCTCATCCGCACCGTGGCCCGCAAGGGCATCCGTTTCGTCGGCACCGTAGAGGAAGCCCCGATCGATGGGCTCACGCTGCGGAAGGATCAGCCTCGAGTTACCGAAACATCCTTGCCTCTTCCCGACAAGCCATCCATCGCGGTTCTGCCCTTCCAAAACCTCTCCGGCGACCCCGAGCAGGAGTATTTCTGCGACGGCATGGTCGAGGAGATCATCACCGCGTTATCTCGGCTGCGATGGTTCTTCGTGATCGCGCGTAATTCGAGCTTCTCCTACAAAGGGACATCGCCTGACGTCCGGCAAGTCGGGCGCGATCTCGGCGTGCGCTACATATTGGAGGGGAGCGTGCGCAAAGCGGGCAATCGCCTGCGTATCGCCGCGCAGCTCGTCGATGCCGCGACCGGCAACCACCTCTGGGCCGAACGATATGATCGCGAGCTGGCGGATATCTTCGCAATACAGGACGAGATCACGGAGAGCGTCGTCGGCTCGATCGAGCCGCAGCTTTACGGTGCCGAGAATATGCGTGCCAAGGCACAGCCGCCTGCCAATCTCGATGCATGGGGTTGCGTCATGCGAGCCTTGTCGCTCTTCAGCCACATGACGGCGGAAGACACCCGGAAGGCGCTGAGCTTCCTCGAGCGCGCGATATCGTTGGACCCCAACTATGCGCGTGCTCTTGCGTTGCTTGTCTGGACAAGGGTCCGGAGCGCGTATTACGGCTGGGGCGGGGACTTGAGAACGGTCGTGCCGCAAGCCAAGGAGTCCGCCGATAAGGCAGTCGCACTTGATCATGATGATCCGTGGGTTCATTTCGCCTTGGGTTACATAGAATTTTTTCTTCGCAGGCAGCAGGAGGCCGTCGCGGCTCTTGGCAAGGCGATTGAGCTCAATCCCAACTTTGCTCTGGCCCATGGATTCATGGGTCTCATGCTCGCATCAGGCGGCCGGCCCGAGGAGGCGATCGAGGCGATCGATCGGGCACTCCGCATGAGCCCCCGCGATCCCTTCAAGCAGCACTATTTTCATCATTACTCGCTGGCCTGCTGCGCAGCAGGTCGCTTCACGGAGGCAGCCAACTGGGCGCAACGGGCGCTTCAGGAGCGCGCCGACTACGTCCTCGCCCATCGGAGCTTGGTCGCAAATTGCGCTCTGGCAGGCGATTTGGAGCGCGCGCGAGCAGCGCTGACGACACTGAGACGACTGCAACCCGGCATATCGCTTGCCTGGGCCGAGGAGAACCTGCCCTACAATGACGCGTTGCGCCAACGCTTCGTCGAGGGGCTGCGGCGAGCCGGGCTCCCGGAATAATCATGATTTACGTGCCCGCGGCATCGGGCGTCGGTGACAGTCCGGCTTATCAGGCTGGGAACGGCGTCGGCCTGCTGCAGCGGATGGCGGTGCGCCGGGTGCTGAAGCGGGAAAACAACCCCTTGGTCGCGGCGGCATAGGCCACCCCTCACCCTCCCACGCTACGCGCGGGCCCCTCGTCGGTCCGCTCATTGCGGCCCCGACCCCGCGGTGCGGGAGAGGGGATTCAGCGCGACCTCATCTGGCCCCTCTCCCGCATCGCGGGGTCGGGACGGTTGGGGACGGGTCCTCCCGTCCCCAACGGTGCCGAGCGCATGCGAGGCGGGTGAGGGTCTTTGCTCCAACCGCGTCTCCGGAGCGGCCCATGGCTGGATCGCGCGGAAACACCGGCTCGCACAAAATTCTCGTTCTGGCAGAGAGACTTACCGGTCGGCAGAGGCAACTGTCCCACTGTCCCAGTCCCGGGCACGCGCGGGGTGGGACAGCGCCGGACTCAGGCGGCCTCGGCCATGGTCGACAGGCCGGCGGCGGGATCAAGCCCGAGCATGAGGTTCATGTTCTGCACCGCGGCCCCCGAGGCGCCCTTGCCGAGATTGTCCAGGACCGCAACCAGGAGGGCTTGGCGGCGACTGTCGTTGGCGAAGACATAGAGCCGCATCTCGTTGGTGCCGTTGAGGGCTTCCGGCTCGAGCGCGTCCATGCCGGCCTGCGAGGCCGGCGGCGCCACCGAGATGTAGCGGCTGCCGCGGAAGTGCTGGGCGATCGCCTCATGGAGATCGGCACCCTTGACTGCCTTCGGCAAGGCCCAGAGCTGCAGCGGCACCTCGACGATCATCCCCTGGCGGTAGCGGCCGACCGAGGGCGAGAACAGGGGCCGGTTCTCCAGGAGCGAATACGCCTGCATCTCCGGCACGTGCTTGTGCTCGAGACCGAGGGCATAGACCCTGACCGCGGCCTTTATCGCATCGGCGGCGGATGGGTCTTCGAATTGCTGGATCATGCGCTTGCCGCCGCCGGTATAGCCCGAGACGGCATTGACGGTGACCGGGAACGACGCGGGCAGCAGCCCGGCCTTGACGAGGGGGCGGAGCAAGGCAACCGCACCGGTGGGATAGCAGCCGGGGTTGGAGACCCGCGCCGCCTGAGCCACCACATCGCCATGGCCGGCATCGAGCTCGGGCAGGCCATAGGCCCAGCCCTCGGCCACCCGGTGCGCCGAGCTCGCATCCAGGATCTTCACCGCATTGTTGCGAACCAGCGACACGGCCTCCCTGGCCGCTTCGTCGGGCAGGCAGAGAATGGCGAGGTCGACCCCGTTCAGCACCTCGGCGCGGGCGGCCTTGTCCTTGCGGCGCTCGGCGGAAAGGCTCACGAGCTCGATATCCCGGCGCCCGCTCAGGCGCTGGTGGATCTGGAGGCCGGTGGTTCCCGCTTCGCCGTCGATGAAGACTTTAGGCATGGCCGAATTCCCGTGCTTGGCCTGGTTGTCGCGAGGCTGATTATAGCGGATGGCCGCGGCGCACAAGGCCCGAAACCGGAAGCCCAGGCATGCGCACAAGATATTGCCGAGGGGCGCTCCAAACCGTTTCTTATTCGCCGAGCGAGACGACTTGCAGGCAATAAATGCGCGGATCCCAATGCACCCCCACCCCGACCCTCCCCCACTTAGCCGTGGGGGAGGGAGCCCGAACTCGGCTTCGTGCCCCCTCCCCCGCGCGAAGCGTGGAGGAGGGTCGGGGTGGGGGCATCATCGGTGGGGGCACCTATTGCGACAACGCCTCGACCAGGAACGGCAGGCTCACATCCATGCGGTAGTCGACCGAGCTGTGGTCGTCGGGGAATTCCTCGTAGCGGTGCCGGACGCCGAGGCGGTTCAGAGTCTGGTGCAGGCGTCTCGAACCGTAGTGCAGGTGGAACTGGTCCTCGCTGCCGCAATCGATATAGAGACCCTTGAGCCGCTTGAGATTGGCGACGTTGGATGCGGCGATCAGCACGGGGTCATGCTCGAGCCATTGTGCCCAGCGCTCGGGGATGAGGGCGCAGGTCTCGAGATCGACCGGCAGGCGGATGCCGAGGAACGAATTCGGGTCGGGATCGTAGGTCGCCGCCATCGCCAGCATCATCAGGCAGTGGGTCTCTTTCTGGGTCGGTTTCTTCGCCGCTTCGAAATGCTTGATGAAGGTCTCGATCGAACGGCGGTGCTTGGCGAGCTCGTTCAGCGTATTGGGCATGTCGGCGAGGTAGACGAGATCGAAGGCCATGTCGCCGCTATGGCAGGCGGCGGCCGCCCAGAAATCCGCCCGCCGCATGGCGTGGGTGATCGCCCCGAAGCCGCCGGAGGATTTGCCGAAGCAGCCGCGATTGCCCGCACCCCCGCAGCCGAATTCCCGCTCGACCAGCGGCACCGCCTCCTGCACGAGATAGTCCTCGTAGCGCCCCATGGCGGCGGAGTTGATGTACTGGTTGCCGCCGAGCCTCGTGAAGCAGTCGGGAAAGGCGACGACCGCCGGCGCCATGGCACCCGAGCCGATGAGACGGTCGAGCCGCTCCGGCGCGTTCTCGGTGAAGGGGCGCCAGTTCGTGTGCGCCAGCCCCGAACCGGTGAAGCCGACGAGATCGACCAGGAGCGGCAGCCTCTCCCCCGCCCGGAAGCCCGGCGGAAGGTAGACCTCGAGCGGGCGCGTCGTCGGATCGCCCAAGAGGTTGCCTTCGAGCACCCGGCTCGCCAAGGTGAGGCGACGCACCTCGCCCGGCGGATGCGCCCGCTCGCGCCTCATTCCCCCTCGCTCCGGGAATAGGCCCCTTCGCTCCGGGAGAAGGCAACGACGGCGTCGATCAGCTTGGTCAGATCGGCTTGCAGCTTGGCGAAGCCGGAAGTCTTGGTGATGCGCTCCTCGTCCATATAGAGCTTGCGGTTGATCTCGATCTGGAGCGAATGGCGACCGGCCTCGGGCTTGCTGTGGCGAACCACCAGCTCGGCACCCTTGTAGGGCTGATTGACGGTGACGCGGTAGCCCATGCCGACGAGCGCATCGAATACCGCCTTGGTGAAGGTGCCGGCGCAGCTGGTGCCGTCGCGGTCGCCGAGCACGAAATCCGGGCGCCGCGAGCCGGCGTCGACGGTCATGGCATTGCCGACGGACTTCATCGAATGGCAGTTGATGTGCCAGACCCGGCCGAAGGTGCGGTGCAGCCGGTCGAAGGCGGCCGCGATCTCGCCGTGGTAAGGCTCGTAGTAGCGGCGAATGCGCTCCTCGACCTCGGCGACCTTGAGCTTGCGGTCATAGACGGGCACCCCCGGCACCGCCAGCCGGCGAATGAGGCCCAAGCCCAGTTCGGTTTTCTGGGTGGGCGCCAGCTTCCCCGGCCAGGGACCGTCGAGGAGGGCCGCATCGATGTCGCGATCGTTGCGATTGGCATCGATGAAGCTGCGGGGAAACAAGGCATGGATCAGGATGGCGCCGCGCGACGGTGCGGCGGCGAACAGCTCATCGACGAAGGCGTCCTCGCCGGTGCGCAAGACCTCCAGCGGGGCCGAGGGCCGAAACTCCTCGGGATAGTCGGCGCCGCTGTGGGGCGAGTCGAACAAGACCGGCACCGGCGGCGCCGTCGGCTCGATCCGCTTCAAGACGCGGGGCAGCTCGTGGATGGTCATGGTCGTAACCGACCTTCTTGCTTAGGAACGGAGGCTCGATCCTAGAGCATGTGCCGGTAAGGTGGCATCACCCCCTCACCCTACCCTCTCTCCCCCAATGGGGGGTCGGAACGGTCGGGGACGGGTCCTTCCGTCCCCGACGCAGCGCCGGAAGGATCCGGCGCTGCCGTTCCCGACGGTTGCGGAGGCTTGGCGAGGCGAAGCCGAGCCTAGCCGAAGCTGGGTGAGGGGGATTCCACGTCATCGCCATTCGCTCTAACGGCGCTTGGCCCGTGGCGCACGCATCTGCCGCCGGGTAGGTGCCCCTTTGCGGGCAAGGTGGGTGAGCGCCGACAGCATGACCGTGGCGGCGAGAAAGGCCGACATGCCGCCCGTATCGTGGGGCGGGCTCACGGTATTGACGTCGAGGGCAACGATGTCGAGGGCGCAGCACAGCTCGAGCGCGAGGAGACCCTCGGCGGCGGAGACCCCGCCCCAGACCGGCGTGCACACGCCGGGCGCCACCGACGGGTCGAAGAAATCCATGTCGAAGCAGAGATAGACCGGGCGGTCGCCGACCTTGCGACGCACGGCACCCATGACTGCCGCAATGCCGCGCCGGGCCAGCTCGGACATGGTGACCAGCGAATAGCCGAGCTTCAGCGCATGCTCGTAGATGCCGGGCACCATGGTGCTGCCGCGCACACCGATATGGAAGGAGCGCCCGGCATCGACCACCCCCTCCTCCGCCGCCCGCGCGAAGCCGGTCGCGGTGTTGTAGCCGGGAATGGGATAGGCATCGGTGTGGGCATCGAGATGCACGGCCACCAGGTCGGGATAGGTGCCATGCAAGGCCCGCATCTCCGGCAGCACGATGGCGCCGTCGCCGCCCATGGTGATCGGCGTGGCCCCGGCCTTGAGGATGGATCCGACGGAAGCGGCGATGGCGGCGTAGGACGGCTCGATCTCTCCGGGCTTCACCGCCGCATCGCCGCAATCGACCACCTTCAGGCTTTCCAAGGGATCGAGCCCGCTCAGCGGATCGTGGGGGCGCAGGAGCCGGGATTGCTCGCGGATCGAGGCTGGGCCCAGCCGCGAGCCGATGCGGGTCGGATGCGTGCCGCAATCGAAGGGAATGCCGAGAATGGCGGCCTTGCTGCCCTTGGCGTCGGACCTGAACGGCAGGCCCATGAAGGTGTCGAGCGGGACGAACGGAGACGTGGACATCGCCGACGAGCTTGGGCGGGTCCGCCAATCCTGTCAAACCGCCGCATTGCGCCCGAAGCAACGCAAAACGCCCCTCCCCCACTTTATTAGACCGTCATGCCCGGACTCACATGAGGGTGTTGTCGTCAAGGGGTCATTTGGCTCTCCGTCTTTTAGATCCTGGAGCGAGCCTGTTGTCAGCCACGGCGTCGATGCCGTGGAACCTCACATCCGGTCGCCGCTGTTTGCGGCTGGCACCACAATCCC
>JACQAG010000057.1 GCA_016195085.1 Pseudomonadota bacterium
CATCGCTTGGTCGCGAGCGCGACTCACGTCGCCGTCGGCAGGACCAAGCGAGTGATCCATCGGACAACATGACCGATGTGTCCGCTCCCTTGGCGAGAAAAATGACTCGCGGGCGGCCCGGCCGATTTGCCACTATGCCGGCACCGCTCTGGGGAATTGCAACGAATGTTGAACGCCGCGATTGTCGGTCTCGGCCGCTGGGGGCAGACGCTGGTCGCCTCGGCACAAGGAAAGAGCGAGAAGCTTCGCTTCGTCGCCGGCGTCACCGGGACGCTGGCCAAGGCCGAGGCCTTCGCCAAGACGCACGGCATTCCGCTCGGCAAGGACTATGGAGCCGTGCTCAAGGACCCGAAGATACAGGGGGTGGTCCTGGCCACGCCACACAGCCTGCACGCCCGCCAAGTGGCGGAGGCGGCTGCGGCCGGCAAGCATGTGTTCGTCGAGAAGCCGTTCACCCTGACCAAGGCCACGGCCGAGCAGGCAGCGGCGGCCTGCGCCAAAGCCAAGGTGGTGCTGGCGATCGGCCACAATCGCCGCTTCCTGCCGGCGATGGCGCGGCTTAAACAGGCGATCGCCGACGGCCAGCTCGGCACATTGCAGCACGTCGAGGCGACCTTCGCCGCGCCCGGCGGCTTCCGCTACCAGCCGGGCACCTGGCGCGCCGATCCCGATGAAAGCCCGGCCGGCGGCATGGCCGGCCTCGGCATTCACGTGATCGATGCGATGATCGACATGTTCGGCCGCATCACGGCGGTGTGCGTCAACAGCTTAAAGCGGTCGGTCGCTACCGATCTCGACGACACCACCTCGATGCTGCTGTGGTTCGAGAACGGCATGTCGGGCTATCTCGGCACTCTGATGGCGACGGCGCCGATCTGGCGCCTGCAGGTGTTCGGCGCCAAGCAGTGGATCGAAATGCGCGGGCAGCGTCGCCTCGTCGTCGGTCATCTCGAAGGCGAGCGCGACCAGATCGAGTTTCCGGTAGTCGACATCGAGCGCGCCGAGCTCGAGGCCTTCGCCGACGCGGCGACCGGCGGCGCGCCTTACCCGGTCACGCACGAGCAGGCGATCCACGGCATCGCCGTGTTCGAGGCGATCGCCAAGGGCGCGCGCGCGCCGGAGACGATCAGGGTCGCGTAAGGGTCAGGCGCCCGCGGCGGCAATCAATCGAACGTCACCATCTCCGCCGCGGCGGCACGGTCATAACCGATGCTGGCGCGCAGGAGCTGGCGCGTATAGGCCTCGCGCGGCGCCCCGGCGCGCAGTTGGTCGACCGTCATCTCCTCGACGATGCGGCCGGCATTCATCACCACCAGCCGCGCGCACATATGGGCGATGACCGCGAGGTTATGGCTGACCAGGACGTAGGTCAGCCCGTGCTCGCGCTTCAGCCGCGTCAGCAGGTTGAGGATTTCCGCCTGCACCGACACATCGAGCGATGAAGTCGGCTCATCGAGCAGCAGGATCTTCGGCTCGAGGATGAGCGCGCGGGCAATCGCCACGCGCTGGCGCTGGCCGCCCGAGAGCTGATGCGGGTAGCGGAAGCGGAAGGTCGGGCCGAGGCCGACATCGGCAAGCGCCGAATCGATGCGGGCGTCGGCGTCGCCCAGGCCGTGGATGGCGATCGGCTCCGACAGGATGCGGTCGACCGTGTGGCGCGGATGCAGCGAGGCATAAGGGTCCTGAAACACCATCTGCACGCGTTTGTAAAAGGCGCGGTCGCGCCGCTTCCCCTGCATCTCGCCGGCGATCGCAATGCGGCCGGCCGACGCCGGCGCCAGTCCGCACAGCGCCCGCAGCACCGTCGACTTGCCCGAGCCGGATTCGCCGACCAGGCCGAACACCTCGCCTGCGGCGACGTGGAAGGTGATGCCGCGCACCGCATGCACCGACTTGGCGCCGTGGCCGAACACCACTGAAAGATTTTCGACCTCGATCACGGCAGCTTCCCGTCGCGCCAGGCCGGATCGCGCATCAGCGTCGGCAGCTCGGCGCGTGGTACATCGACGCGCGGCAGCGATTGCAGCAAGCCCTGCGTATAGGGATGGCGGGCGGCGGCAAGCTCGGCGGCGCGGCAGGTCTCGACGACGCGGCCGGCATACATGATGAGCACGCGGTCGCAGAACGACGCGACGAGGTTGAGGTCGTGGCTGATGAAGATGAGGCCCATGCCGCGCTGCCTCACGAGATCGTCGAGGATGGCGAGCACCTGCATCTGCACCGTCACATCGAGCGCCGAGGTCGGCTCGTCGGCGATCAGCAGGTCGGGGTCCGGGGCCAGCATCATGGCGATCATGATGCGCTGGCCCATGCCGCCCGAGACCTCGTGCGGGTAGAGGTCGTAGACCCGGGCCGGATCGCGGATGCGCACGGCCGCCAGCATATCGAGGGCACGGTCCCGCCCCGCGGCGACCGAGCCCTGCCCATGCGCGCGATACGCCTCGGCGATCTGCCGGCCCACCGTCATCACCGGGTTCAGCGAGAATTTCGGGTCCTGCATCACCATGGCGATGCGGCGGCCGCGAATGTCGCGCATCGCCACCTCGTCGCACTGCATGAGATCGGTGCCGTCGAAGGCGATCCGCTTGGCGCGCACCTCGCCCGGCGGCGGCACCAGGCGCAGAATGGCGCGCCCGGTCACCGACTTGCCGGAGCCGGACTCGCCGACGATGCCGAGCCGCTCGCGCCCCAGCGCGAAGCTGACGCCACGCACCGCCTCGACCACGCCGTGCCGCGTGTGGAAGCGCACCGACAGATCGTCGACCGCCAGCAGCGTCGCGTCGTTCATTGGCTCTTGGGGTCGATCACGTCGCGCAGCCCGTCGCCGAGCAGGTTGAAGCCGAGGCTGACGACGAAGATGGCGATGCCGGGAATCGTCGCCACCCACCACTGGTCGAGCAGGAACTTGCGCCCGGTCGAGATCATCGCCCCCCATTCCGGCATCGGCGGCTGCGCGCCCAGCCCCAGGAAGCCGAGTCCGGCGGCGGTGAGGATGATGCCGGCCATGTCGAGCGTCACGCGCACGATGACCGAGGCGGTGCACAGCGGCACGACATGGCCGAGGATGATGCGCGCCGTCCCCGCCCCTTGCAGCCGCACGGCGGCGATGAAGTCGCTGTTGCGGATGGTCAGTGTCTCGGCCCGCGCGATGCGCGCGTAGGGTGGCCAGGCGGTGAGGGCGATGGCGATCACCGCATTTTCGATGCTGGGACCCAGCGCCGAGACGAGGGCCAGCGCCAGGATCAGGCGCGGAAAGGCGAGGAACACATCGGTGATGCGCATCAGCACCGCATCGACCCAGCCGCCGACGAAGCCGGCGACCGTGCCGACCAGCAGCCCGATCGGCGCCACCATGATCACCACCATGCCGACGATGACGAGCGTGATGCGCGCGCCGTAGACGATGCGCGCGTAGATGTCGCGGCCCAGCTCGTCGGTGCCGAACCAATGCTCGATGCTGGGCGGCTGCAGGCGAATTCCCAAGTCCTGGGCGATCGGCGAGTACGGCGCGAGTATCGGCGCGACGACCGCCACCGCGATCAATGCCAGCACGATGACGAGGCCGACCAGCGCCAGCGGATTGCGCAGGAAGGCGAGCGCCGCGACATAGGCCTGCCCTAGCCGTGCCTGCGTACGCGAGTGCGGCGCCTCGGTCAGCAGCCACGCGCGCAGGGTCGGCGTATCGGGATGGACGTCGTTCATCGGGCGCGCGGATCGACCAGGCGGTAGAGCACGTCGGACAGCATGTTGATGCCGATGAAGACCGACCCGACGACGATGGTGCCGCCGAGCACGGCGTTCATGTCGGCACTGAACAGCGAGCTGGTGATGTACTGGCCGAGACCCGGCCAGGCGAACACCGTCTCGGTCAGCACCGACCCTTCGAGCAGGTTGGCGTAGGACAACGCGATCACCGTGATCAGCGGCACCATGACGTTGCCCAGCGCGTGGCGCCAGACGACGCGCCGCTCCGACAAGCCCTTGACCCGCGCCGTGGTGATGTATTCCTGCCGCAACTGCTCCAGCATGAAGCTGCGCGTCATGCGGCTGATATAGGCGAGCGAGAAATAGCCGAGGATCGCGGCCGGCAGAATGACGTGGCTGAACGCCGAGGCGAACACCTCCCACTCGCCGGCCATCGCCGAATCGATGAGGATCACGCCGGTCACCGGCGCCACCAGATCGTCGAACGCGACGTCGAGTCGGCCGGGTCCCGCCACCCAGCCGAGCCTGGCGTAGAACAGCAGCAGGCCGACCAGGCCGAGCCAGAAAACCGGCACCGAATAGCCGACCAGACCGGCGACGCGGATAACCTGATCTTGCCAGCGGTCGCGATTGACGGCGGCGATCACGCCCATCGGCACGCCGAGCGCGACGCCGATGATCGTCGCCACCGAGGCGAGCTCGAGCGTCGCCGGGAACACGCGCTTGATGTCGTCGAGCACGGTGTTCGCCGTCATCACCGAATTGCCGAAATCGCCGCCCAGCACCCTGGTGCAGTAGATCCAGAACTGGTGGTAGAGCGGCAAATCCAGGCCGAGCTCGATGCGCACCCGCTCATAGACCGCCGCCGGAGCGCGGTCGCCGACCGCCGCCAGCACCGGATCGATCGGCACCACGCGGCCGATCAGAAACGTCACCAGCAGCAGGCCGAGAAAGGTCAGCGCGACGGTGCCCAGCAAGCGCGCCGCTGTCATAAGGTGGCGCGCCAGCGGCGCGTGCCGCGCGGTCGCGGAAGGTGATGTCACGAGAGGAACGCGTAGGGGCGGGTTTGATCCTTCGACTCGCGGACCTCATCCTGGGGAGCCGCGCCGCAATTCGGCGGCGCGGCGTCTCGAAGGAGAGGTTCGCGGCTCAGGATGAGGCCCGCCCCTACATCAGCCTTAAGCTCACTTCTTGATCGCGTGGTAGAGGTTGTTGTCGAAGCTCGGCCCCATGATGAAGCCGGTGACGCCCTTGCGCGCCGCCGACACCTCCACCTGCTGGTACATGATGATGAAAGGCGAGCTCTGCTGGTGCTCGCGCTGCAGTTCGAGATAAGTCTGCTCGCGCTTCTTGGCGTCGGTCTCCAGCACCGCGGCCTTGGTCTTGGCGGTCATCGCCGGGATGTCCCAGGCATTGCGCCAGGCCAGCGTCTTCGACCGCGCGTTGTCGGTGTTGTCCTCGTTCATGGCATAGGTCTCGGCATTGGTGTGCGGGTCCTGATAGTCCGGGCCCCAGTTGCCGATATAGATGTCGTGCTGGCGGGCGCGATACTTGGTCAGCGTCTGCCGGCCGTCGGCGGGAATCAGCTCGAGCTTGACCCCGGCCTTGGCCCAGCTCGCCTGGATCGCCTGCGCCACGTCGGTATAGGGCGAGAGGTTGCGCGTATCCATGGTCACGCTGAAGCCATTGGCGAGGCCGGCCTTGGCCAGCAGCGCCTTGGCCTTATCCAGATCGAACTTGTACGGCTTGTCGGCGAGTGCGCCGAAGAAGCCTTGCGGCAGGAACGCCTCGTGCAGCTTGTAGGTGCCGCGCAGGATGTTCTTCTCGATGCCTTCGTAATCGACCAGCCATTTGAGCGCCTCGCGCACCTCGGGCTTGGACAGGTTGGGGTTCTTCTGGTTGAGGCCGAGATAGAGGATCGAGCCCTTGAGCGCCTCCTGGGTGGCGATATGCGGGCTGTCGGCGATGGCGTCGAGCTGATCCTTGGTCAAATTGCGGGCGAAATCGACGTCGCCCTTTTCGAGCAGCAGGCGCTGCGTCGCCGGCTCCGGGATATGGCGCACGACGACGCGGCGGGCAAATGCCTTGCTGCCGCCCCAATAGTTGTCGTTGCGCTCGAGAACGTAGGCGTCGTTCGCCTTCCAGCTCACCAGCTTGAACGGCCCGCTGCCGGCGGAATTGGTCTTGAGCCAGGCATTGCCCATGTCGCCGTTTTGATCATGCTGCTGCACGACCTTGCTGTCGACGATGCTGGCGACGACGGCGGTCATGCAGTAGTAGAAGAAAGTCGGCGCCACCGCCTGGCCGGTCTCGATCGTCAGCGTGTATTTGTCGACCGCGCGGATCTTGTCCTTGGCGTTATCCTTGCTGAGCCCGAACTGGGTCAGGATGAAGGCCGGCGTCTTGTTCATGATGACGGCGCGCTGCAGCGAGTAAGCGGCGTCTTCCGCCGTCATTTCGTTGCCGGAATGGAACTTGATGCCCTGGCGCAGCTTGAACGTATAGGTCTTGCCGTCGCCGCCGACATACCAGGTATCGGCAAGCTGGCCATAGAGACGGCTGACATTCTTGAGGTCGTAGGCGATCAGCTTCTCATAGACGTTGCCGACCGCCTCGCTGCCGGAGAACTCGAAGGATTCGGCCGGATCGAGCGAGATGATGTCGTCGATCTGCTTGGCCATGACGATCGTGTCTTTCGGCGTCGCGGCGTCGGCGGCGGCGAATGGGCTCGCGACGGCAAGCGCGGCCGCGAGCAGCAATGCAGTTCGTTTCATGCCTAGGTACTCCCCGTTTTTCCTGTCGAGGTCCGCGGCTTTACCGGGCCGAATTCGGACGTTGCCAGCACATTGTCAGCCTGATGACCGGCCCGTCAAGCCGCCGCGAAGGGAGACGCTCTCTCTCGTCGTCAGCGTAGGGGCGGGTTTGAAACCCGCCCCTACCCGCCACGAGAACCAGGTCGCAGCCATCGGATCGGATTGAAATGAGGAAAATCGGCGAGGTGGTGGGCGGTACAGGATTTGAACCTATGACCCCCTGCGTGTCGAGCAGGTGCTCTACCCCTGAGCTAACCGCCCCTCCGCCGCATGCCCCAAGAGTTAGGCGAGGACGGCGGACTATACAAGATCGCCGCTGGTTGGCAACAAGGCCGACGGACGCCCGCCCTCAGGCGGCCAGCATGCGCTGCACGCGGTCGACCAGCTCGCGCAGATGGAACGGCTTCGACAGGACGGTGGCATTGGCCAGCGGCGGGCCGCCGCTGCCGAGCGCCACGGCGGCAAAGCCGGTGATGAACATCACGCGCAGCTGCGGATTGCCGCTGCGCGCCTGGCGGGCAAGCTCGATGCCGTCGATGCCGGGCATGACGATGTCGGCGATGAGCAGATCGAAGCGGCCCGGCAACGCGGTCAGGGCCTGGGCGCCGTCGGGAAAGCTTTGCACCTGGTGCCCGGCCCGGCTGAGGGCCGTCGCCAGGAATTGACGCATCGCGTCATCGTCTTCGGCGAGGAGTATGCGTGCCATCGTGCTGTTCCTTGTGACCCCTCCGACGCGGCCGTTCGCCGAGACTTCGACGGCCTCTAGCCCAACCGCTTGCCAACGATCCTAGCGCCGCTAGTGTAATGGAAGTGTTAATGTTTATTGCGATGCCAATCAATCCGGCACAACAACGGGTTACGCGGCCTGGCGAAGATCGCCGAGCGGCCCGGCCGCGGCCATCGTCGCAGGTGACAGAACCCGTCATATTTGCTCTAAGTTCCATGACCAGGAAATTACGCCGCACGCATGCGCAATAATCTTGCCGTTGCCGAGCTGCCGCCCTCCCCGCTCGCCGTGGAGGCGCCGACCCGTCAGACGGTTCCCGTCGTTTTCGCCTCGCCGCATAGCGGCAATATCTATCCGCCCGATTTCGTCGCCCAGGCGCGTCTCGACATCAACAATCTGCGCCGGTCGGAGGATGCGTTCATCGACGAGCTGTTCGGCGCCGCGCCGCGCCTCGGCGCGCCGCTGCTCAAGGCGCTGTTCCCGCGCGCCTATATCGATCCCAATCGCGAGCCGTTCGAGCTCGATCCGGCGATGTTCGCCGATTCGCTGCCGCCCTTCGTCAACACGCGCTCGCCGCGGGTCAGCGCCGGGCTCGGCACCATCGCGCGGGTGGTCGCCAGCGGCGCCGAGATCTACCGCGCCAAGCTGTCGTTCGCCGAGGCGCGCACGCGCATCGATGCGCTCTACCGCCCCTATCATGCGCGGCTCGCCGAGCTGGTCGCCGCCACCGCCGCGCAGTTCGGTCACGCCGTGCTGATCGACTGCCACTCGATGCCGTCGGTCGGCGGCCCGATGGACCGCGATCCGGGGCGAAGGCGCGTCGACTTCGTGCTCGGCGATTGCTTCGGCGCCTCCTGCGCGCCGGTGCTGACGCTGGGCGTCGAGAGATATCTGCGCGATCTCGGCTACGCCGTGGCGCGCAACGACCCTTACGCCGGCGGCTTCACCACGCGCCATTACGGCCGGCCGAGCGACGGCCACCACGCGCTGCAGATCGAGATCAACCGCGCGCTCTACATGGACGAGGCGCGGATCGAGCGCGGCGCCGATTTCCAGGTGCTGGCAACGCGGCTCGGCGGCTTGATCCAGGCGGTCGGCGCGATCGCCGCGCGGGAGCTGCATTGAGCACCCGCACCGAGATCCGCCTGCGCCTGCGCGACGCGGCGGATGCCGACATGCCGGCCATTCACGCGATCTATGTGCATCACGTGCGGCAGGGGCTGGGCAGCTTCGAGGAGACGCCGCCAGACGTGACCGAGATGCTGCGGCGCCGCGCCGACATCCTCGCCCGCTCGCTGCCCTATCTCGTCGCCGAGCGCGACGGCGAAATCGTCGGCTACGCCTATGCCGGCCCTTATCGCCCGCGCTCGGCCTATCGCTTCTCGGTCGAGGACTCGATCTATGTCGCGCCGGACGCGCAGCGTCTCGGCGTCGCGCGGGCGCTGCTGGCCGAGCTCATCCAGCGTTGCACCGCGCTCGGCTACCGCCAGATGGTGGCGGTGATCGGCGACAGCGCCAATGCCGGCTCGATCGGCGTCCACGCCGCGCTCGGCTTCGCGCAGACCGCATTGCTGCCCGCCATCGGCTTCAAGTTCGGCCGCTGGGTCGACAGCGTCTTCATGCAACGCGCGCTGGGCGAGGGCCAGTCGACCCTGCC
>JACQAG010000058.1 GCA_016195085.1 Pseudomonadota bacterium
CAAATCCCCATAGCTCGAACCCGCCGCACCGTCGCACCCTTTCCTGCCCGCGGTTTCCTCCCCTGAGGCTTATCAGACGCCTGCCCTCAGAACCCGCCGCACTCTCCGTGCCGGGCAGGCATCTGATAACCCTTAACATGATCGGACACGATCGCTAGAGGGCAACATCGGTTGCAACGCGTGGCCCGCTCATTCCTCGACAATCGTGCGCGGCAACAGGCGAGGCTGGTGGCGCGCACGACCTGAGCTCGGCTGAGGCGCCCGCCCTTACAGCTTCGGCCTGACGCTCCGCCACTCGGTGGCGTTCTCATAGGCGTGGCCGACGCGGAGCACGGTTGCGTCCTCGAAGGGCTGGCCCGCGATCTGCATCGATAGCGGCAAGCCGTCCTTGGAATAGCCGCAACACACGGAGAGCGCGGGCGCGCCCGTCACGTTGAACGGGCTCATGATCAGCTTGCCGCGGACACCGAACGAGGGCAGCTTCACCAAATCGGCGATGCGCGGCGCCGGCGTGCCGGAGCAGCCGGTCACCAGCGCATCGAGCTTGCGCATCGCGTCCGCGTAGATAGCGACGAGCTCGGCGCGGCGGCGGAGCGCCTGGATGTAGTCGACCGCGCGCAGCATCGCCCCGGAGACGAGTCGCTCGCGGGTGACCTTGGCGTAGTCTTGCGGCCGGGTCTTGAGGTCCTGCTCGTGTATGGCAAAGGCCTCCGCCTGCAGGATGACGCGGCAGACCGCATCCCAATCCGACAAGGGCGGCAGCTTGACCTCGACCAGCTTGGCGCCGAGCCGCTTCAGGACCTTGAGCCCTCCCTCGATCGCCTGGCGGGCTTCCGGCGTCGCCTCCATATCCATTTCATAGAAGTGGCGGACGACGCCGATCCGCATGCCGGCCACACCGCCCTTGAGCCCGCTGGTGGCGCGCGGCACGGCTCTCCTGGCGCTGGCTGGGTCGGCCGGATCATGGCCGGCGATCGCGTCCATGATGAGCGCGCAGTCTTCGACGGTCCACGCCAGAGGCCCGCAATGGTCGAGGGAGAAGGCGAGGGGAACGACGCCGGCGCGGCTGACCAGCCCATAGGTCGGCTTCAATCCGGCGACGCCGCAGAAGGCCGAAGGCCCGCGGATCGAGCCCGAGGTATCGCTGCCCATGGCCACCGGCAACAGGCCGGCGGCGACCGCGGCACCCGAGCCGGACGAGGACCCCCCGGTGAAGCATTCGGTGTTCCACGGATTGCGGGCCGGCGGAAACGGCAGATCGAAGGCCGGACCGCCGGTTGCGAACTCATGGGTGGCAAGCTTGCCCATGAGCACCATGCCGGATTGCGCCAGCTTCGCCGTCACCGTCGCGTCCGCCTTGGGCACGTTGTCGATCAGCAGCTTGGAATGGGCGGTGGTGCGGATACCCTTCGTTGAATAGATATCCTTGAGCCCGATCGGGATGCCGTGCAGCTTGCCGAGGCGCCGTCCCGCCTTGATCTCGCTGGTGGCCTTCCGCGCCGCGCGCCGCGCCGGCTCTACCAAGAGCAGCACGAAGCTGTTCAGCCGCTTGTCCAAGCGCGCGATGCGGTCCAAATACGCCTCGGCGAGCTCGATCGGCGTGAGCTTGCCTTGCCCGATCCGCTTGCTCGCTTCGGCAACGGTGAGGAAATGCAAATCGCCGGTCATGCCCTCAATCCCGGGCGCGGGCCGAGAAGATATGCGCGGGCTCGACCGCGTAGGGGAGGTCGTGGGGCAGGCTTTGCGCCATTTCCTGCATGAGCTTGTCCGCTTCCGCCCAGGCCGCCGCCAGTTCCGGCGAATAGTCGAGGCCGGCGCGCTCGCGGAGCAAGCGCACGGCGTCAATGGCTTTGTTGGTTTCTGACATTGACCTTCTCCTCTTTGCCTTCTCGCACCGAACTGCGATGCGATTGCCCCCACCCTAACCCTCCCCCGCCGAGGACGGCGAGGGAGGGACCAAAGTGCCTCTCAATCTCCCTCCCTCGCGCATGCGCGGGGGAGGGCCGGGGTGGGGGCCCTCCTTGGCCTAATCCGCGGCCTCGCGCGAGGGTTGCTTGGGAAGCTGACGTCGGCTTTCGGCGCCATCATCCCACCACTTGCCGGCGACCACCATGCCGGCCGAGACCAGCCGCTGATTGCCGATCAGGGTCTCGCCGACCACGTCGACATAGTGGTGCTTGCCCTTGACGAGGTCGATGACGACCGCATCGCCGGCGGCACCCGGCTTGAGCGTGCCGAGCTCGGGGCGACGCACCGCCTTTGCCGGGTTGCTGGTGGCGGCGCGGATGACGTCGCCGAGCGGCATGCCCATGCACAGGAACTTCGACAGCGTCACCAGATTGTCGTAGGCCGGCCCGTCGATCGACAGGATATGCACGTCGCTCGAGATGCAGTCGGGGTAGAAGCCATTCTCGATCATGGCGCGCCCGGTCTTGAAACCGAAAGACCCGGCGCCGTGGCCGACATCGAAGTAGATGCCTCGGGCGCGGGCCTCCAGGATCTCGGCCCTGACCCGCTTGCCGCCGTCGATGGGGGCGTTGGGGAACGGGCGGAAGCAATGGGTCAGCACGTCTCCGGGCCGGAGGCGGTCGAGCACGTCGCGGCGCGAGGGCGGCGGATGGTCGAGATGGCACATGACCGGCATGCCGAGATCGTCGGCGACCTCGATCGCCATGTCGAGCGGCAGCGCGCCATTCGAGCCGCTGGCGTTGCGCCCGACCCTAACCTTGATGCCGACGACGAGGTCGCGGTTGGCGGCGGCCACCTCGCGGCAGGCGGCCGGATCCATCAAGCGGATGTCCTGGCACTCGCCGACCATGGTGGTGAAGCCGAAGGCGTAGATGCCCGGGAAGGAGATGTTGAGATAGGCCAGCACGCGGACCGGGCAGGGCTCGATCACGTGGCGGCGGAAGCCCATGAAGTTGGCCGGCCCCGCGGTCCCGGCATCGATGAGCGTGGTGCAGCCGCCCTGGCGCGCCGTCAGCTCCGGATCCAGCCCGATCGAGGTGCCGAGGTGGTAGACGTGGGTGTGCAGATCGATCATGCCGGGGGTGACGATCTTGCCGGAGACGTCGCGGATTTGGCCCTTCGGCGCCTTCAGATCCTTGCCGACCGCAGCCACCTTGCCGCGGGTAAAGGCGACGTCTGCAACCGCGTCCATGTCCTGGCTCGGGTCGATCACCCGGCCGCCCTTCAAGACAAAATCGTACATAAGAGTTCCCTCGTGGCTGGACCTATAGTATTCGAAAAATCTTTCCGACCGGCAAGATGAAGGTTCATCCGATGGAAATCGAGTGGTCGCGCCTGAAGGCGCATGAGCTGCGCAACTTGGCGCAGCGCGACGCGATCGTGCTGGTGCCGATCGGCGCCACCGAGCAGCACGGGCCGCACCTGCCGGTCATGGTCGATGCCAGGCTGGCGAGCGAGGTCTCGCTGCGCGCCGCCCGCATCGTCCAGGAGAGCGAGCCCATCGCCGTGCTGCCCACCATCTGGTTCGGCATGTCCGAGCATCACATGCGCCTGGGCGGCACCATCACGCTCGACTTCCCGACCATGCTGGCGGTCATGCGCTGTGTCGTGCGCTCGCTCACCCAGCACGGCTTCAAGCGCATCTTCGTGCTGAACGGCCATGGCGGAAATACGGCTCCCCTCGAGGTCATCGTCACCGAGCTCACCATCGAGTTCAAGATCCCGCTGGCCTACGGAACCTATTGGGGTATCGCCCAGGGCGAGATCGCGAAGATCCTCGAGCGGCAGAAGGCGCTCCTGCATGCGTGCGAGGCGGAGACCTCGATGATGCTGGCCCTCCATCCCGACCTCATCAATCGGGACGAGCTGAGCCAAGCGCATGGGCCCTATATTCCCGGCGCCTCGGCGATCGCCGGGGCCAATCCTCAGGCCTATCGCTGGCGCTACATCTCGACCCGCTCGCCCAACGGCGTCATCGGCGAGGCCGCCACCGCCACCCCGGAAAAGGGCGAGCGCCTCTTGGAAGCCATCGCCGGCGAGCTGGCCGCGGCCCTCACCACCAAGGCGTTCTGGACGGCGCCGATCTGAGGATGGGACCCCGAGTGATGCCTCTCGACGCCGCTGATTTTACTTTCCCTCCCCCGCCGCAGGCGGGGGAGGGTAGGGTGGGGGTCGTCTGCGGCGTGCCCCCACCCCAGCCCTCCCCCGCCTGCGGCGAGGGAGGGAGCAAGAAGGTCGGCTGTACCGACCTACTTCACCTCCACGATCGCCTCGATCTCGACGGTAATCCGGCTGGGCAGGCTGCCCATGCCGACGGCGGAGCGCGCATGGCGGCCCTTGTCGCCGAAGACCTCCACAAAGAGGTCGGAGCAGCCATTGATCACCTTCGGCTGATCGCCGAAATCCGGAGCGGCGTTCACCATGCCCAGCACCTTGACCACCCGGTTGACGCGGTCGAGATCGCCCAAGGCCTCCTTCATGACCGTGATCAGGACGAGCCCGACCGAGCGGGCATGCTGGTAGGCCAGCTCGATCGTGACCTCGGTGCCGACCTTGCCGGTGGGCCGCGGCTTGCCTTCGGGCGCCAGCGGCCCCTTGCCGGCGAGGTAGAGGAGATTGCCGGTCTGGACCCAATGCACATAGTTGCCCCCGGCTTGCGGCACCGGCGGCAACTCGATCTTGAGCTCCTTCAAGCGCGCCTCGATCTTCATGGATCTGTCCTTGGTTTGACGACGGAAGGAGGCGACTTTAATCGCTCCCGGGCCGGCATGCAGCAGCGCCGCAGGCGGGCGGCGGTTGATCGCCGCTTAGGCACGCGGCCGGGCCGCTGCAAGTTCACCGGGCAGGCGCTGGGGGACGGTCTGTCGCCATGCAGGCTGCGCCGCGACCGCTTGGCCGTGGTCGGCCTTGCCCGGTTCGGGCCGGGCGACAGCAAAACGGCTGGGTTCAGAACGGGATGCCCGTTCCGGTTGCGGGCCGGAGGCGGGAAGCGGAAAGCCGCATTGACGGGATGGCATGCATTTCGCACACTCGCCCGCAAGCTGACAAAGAATTTACAAGAACAAGGCAGTGCGGCGTATGCTGACGGCGTCTGGGGGCGCGGCAAAAGCCGCGAGGCGGAAGCATTGTGGTTGGCAACGACCGGTCGGGCGCATGGCGTCGGGCGGGCGGTTGCAACCGCGTGCAGCGTTCACCTCGAGCCAGTTTGACGGCGCGTCCCGCGGCTGCGCCAACGGCATGAACGACAGGTAGGCTGACCGCCATGTACGCGTTTCTCATCCGCCGCCTCCTTGCCACCATCCCGGTCATGGCCGTGGTCGGCGTCTTCGTCTTCTCGCTCTTGTTCTTGAGCCCGGGCGATCCGGCCGCGATCATCGCCGGCGATCTCGCCACCGCCGACGACATCGCCCGCATCCGCGAGAAGCTGGGCTTGGACGAGCCGTTCCTGGTGCAGTTCGGCAAATGGGTGTGGGACCTGGCGCAGGGCAATCTCGGCGTCTCCATCTTCTCCAATCTGCCGGTCTCGCGTCTCATTCAGCAGCGGCTCGAGCCGACCTTGATGCTCTCCAGCGTGACCATGATCTTCGCCGTCAGCCTGGCGGTGCCGATGGGTGTGGTGGCGGCGTGGAAGGCGGGCTCGATCATCGACCGCGCGGTCATGGCGTTTTCGGTGCTGGGATTCTCCTGTCCGGTGTTCGTCGTCGGCTATCTGCTGATCTATACCTTCTCGATCCAGCTCGAGTGGCTGCCGGTCCAGGGCTACACCCCGATCGCTCGCGGCTTGCGTCCCTTCGCGGAGAACCTGGCGCTGCCGATGCTGGCGCTGGGCTCCGCCTACATGGCGCTGATCGCCCGCATGACCCGCACCTCGGTTTTGGAGGTGTTGGCCGAGGACTACATCCGCACCGCGCAGTCGAAGGGCCTGGCGACGCCGAACGTGCTGATCGGGCATGCGCTCAAGAATGCCGCGATCCCGATCGTCACCGTCATCGGCTACGGCGTGGCGCTCTTGATCGGCGGCGCGGTGATCACCGAGAGCGTGTTCGCGATTCCGGGGCTCGGCCGGCTCACCGTCGATGCCATCCTGCGCCGCGACTATCCGATCATCCAGGGGGTGATCCTGGTGTTCAGCGGCATCTATGTGGTGATCAATCTCGCGGTCGACATCCTCTACACCTTCCTCGATCCGCGCATTCGCTACTGAGCGCCTAGAGCCCAAGGGATGAGCCGGACCCGACACGTGGACCTGAGAGATCGAACAAGGAGACGCTGGTCATGACCGCCACCACCCCGGCCGCCCTGGAAGCGATCGAGATCAGCGAGGAAACGCGGCTTTCGAAGTTCCTCTACTTCGCCAGGCGCAATCCGACGGTGATGATCGGCTCGAGCATGCTGCTCCTGATCGTTGCCATGGCGATCTTCGCGCCGCTCATCGCCCCGGGCGATCCCCTGGCGCTGGCGCCGGCCCGCCGCCTGAAGCCGCCCTCGGCGCAATACTGGTTCGGCACCGACATGTTCGGCCGCGACGTCTATACAAGGACGATTTACGGCGCCCGCATCTCGCTCATCGTCGGCAGCTTCGTCGCCGTGATCTCGACCGTCATCGGGCTCACCATCGGCCTCATCAGCGGCTATGTGCGCCAGGTCGATGCCATCGTCATGCGCATCATGGACGGCCTCATGTCGATCCCGGGCATCCTCATCGCCATTTCGATGATGGCCTTGAGCCGCGCCTCGGTCCGCACGGTCATCATCGCCATCTGCGTGCCGGAGATCCCGCGCGTGGTGCGCCTGGTCCGCGGCGTGGTGCTCACCATCCGCGAGATGCCCTATATCGAGGCCGCGAAGTCGATCGGAACCCGGTTCCACTGGGTGCTGATCAAGCACATCCTGCCGAACACCTTCGCGCCGTTGATCGTGCAGGCGACCTTCATCTGCGCCGCTGCGGTGCTGATCGAAGCCGGCTTGAGCTTCATCGGCGCCGGCACGCCGCCCAATATCCCGAGCTGGGGCAATATCATGGCCGAGGGCCGCACCTTCTTCCAGATCGCCTTCTGGATCATCCTCTTTCCCGGGCTGTTCCTTTCGGTGACGGTGCTGGCGATCAATCTCCTGGGCGACGGTCTGCGCGATGCGCTGGATCCACGCCTGGCCCGGCGCATGTGAGTGTCGGGACGATGACCGCACAGACGATGCAGACGTCGCGCCCCGCCGCGGCGGCGACGCCCGCCGACACCATTCTCGAGATCAACGACCTCAAGACCTACTTCTATACCCGCGACGGCATCGTGAAGGCCGTCGACGGGGTTTCCTACGATCTGAAGAAGGGCGAGACCTTGGGCGTGGTCGGCGAGTCCGGCTGCGGCAAGTCGATCACCGCCTTGTCGATCTTGAGGCTCATCGCCAAAGGCGGCCGCATCACCGGCGGCGAGATCAAGCTCGCCGGCAAGAACCTCTTGGACTTGTCGGAAGAGCAGATGCGCGGCATCCGCGGCAACGATATCTCGATGATCTTCCAGGAGCCGATGACCTCGCTCAACCCGGTCCTGACCGTCGGCCGGCAGATCTCCGAGACGCTCATGCTGCACCAGGGCCTGTCGCGCAAGGACGCCCTCGACAAGTCGGTCGAGATGCTGCAGCTCGTGCGCATTCCCGAGGCGCAGCGGCGGGTCACCGAATATCCCTTCCAGCTCTCCGGCGGCATGCGCCAGCGGGTGATGATCGCCATGGCGCTTGCCTGCAATCCGCAGGTGCTCATCGCCGACGAGCCGACCACCGCGCTCGACGTCACCATCCAGGCGCAGATCCTGCAGCTCATGCTGGAGCTGAAGGAGAAGCTCGACACCGCGATCATCCTCATCACCCACGATCTGGGCGTCATCGCCGAGACCGCCCAGCGCGTGGTGGTGATGTATGCCGGACGCAAGGTGGAAGAGGCGCTGGTGGACGATCTCTTTGCCCGGCCGATGCATCCCTACACGCTGGGCCTGATGAAATCCGTGCCGCGTCTCGACAAGGTCGCCTTCGACGTCGAGCACCGGGCGCGGCTCATGGAGATTCCGGGCATGGTGCCGGCCTTGAAGAACATGCCGCCGGGCTGCACCTTCGCGCCGCGCTGCGGCTTCGCCACCGACAAGTGCCGCACCCAGTATCCGCCGATCGAGGAGAAGGTGCCCGGCCACCATGCCGCCTGCTGGCATACCGACCGTGTCTTGGAGGCTGCTCGTGGCTGATGCTGCCGTCGCGGGGCGGGCGCAGTCCCGCATCTCTTCCAGGGGCGGGCCGCTGCTCGAGGTGACCAATCTCAAGAAGCATTTCCCCATTCGCAAGGGCGTTTTGAGCCGGGTTTCCGGCCATGTCTTCGCCGTTGATGGCGTGTCCTTCTCGATCAAGCACGGCGAAACCTTGGGCCTTGTCGGGGAGTCCGGCTGCGGCAAGTCGACCGTGGGGAAATGCATCCTCAAGCTGATCGATCCCACCGACGGCGAGGTCAAGCTCAACGGCGAGCTCATCTCGCGGCTGAAGGAGCACGACCTGCGCCCCTACCGCCGCGACATGCAGGTGATCTTCCAGGATCCGTATTCCTCTCTCAATCCGCGCATGTCGGCCGGCGACATCGTCGGCGAGCCCATGCTCAACTACAATATCGCCAAGGGACGGGAGAAGGACGACAAGGTCTCTCAGCTCTTCGCCAAAGTCGGTCTTCGCCCCGAGGCCATGCGCAAATACCCGCATGAGTTCTCCGGCGGCCAGCGCCAGCGCCTCGGCATCGCCCGTGCGCTCGCGGTCAATCCAAGCTTGATGATCGGCGATGAGCCGGTCTCGGCGCTCGACGTCTCGGTCAGGGCCCAGGTGATCAATCTGATGCTGGACCTGCAGGGCGAGTTCAACCTCTCCTACCTGTTCATCTCCCACGATCTGGCCGTGGTCGAGCACATCAGCCACCGCGTGGCGGTGATGTATCTGGGCAAGATCGTCGAGATCACCGACAAGCGGTCCTTGTTCACCTCGCCGCAGCACCCCTACACCGAGGCGCTGCTATCGGCGGTGCCGATCCCCGAGCCGAAGATGAAGCGCAAGCGCATCATCCTGACCGGCGACGTGCCGAGCCCGATCAAGCCGCCGCCCGGCTGCCGCTTCCACACGCGCTGTCCCTATGTGATGGATCACTGCAAGGTGGTGGAGCCGCCGGTCCAGGAAGTGCGGCCCGGCCATTTCGTCGCCTGCCATCTGCGCCAACCCGGCGGCACGCCCGCAGTGGCATAGCCCCGGATTTCATTGTGCGTGGTGAACCCCCACCCTAACCCAACTTGCGCAGAATCGGCATAGCGGTCGAGCAGAATCAATCTGTTAGCCAGAAAGTCGGCACTACATTTCGGCGTTGATGATAGTGCTCTCAGGCGCTGAGGGCGACGGCCGGCTGCTCGATCTCGCTGAGGCGC